>JADJSV010000002.1:0-300000 GCA_016711505.1 Bacteroidota bacterium
AACATCATGTTCGAAAATCTCTCAACCTCGTAAAAAGAACACGCCGGCTCTGCAATCGTAGACAATCCTGCAATTCCCAATCAGCAATGATGCTGCAATAAAAGAAGCTACCACAGGAATAATGGACCAATTGAAGTCGACCGTTGCCAGTGGTGGAATAAGTCAACTTACATCGTATGTTCAGCGGAGGAAATACAGCAAACAATCCAATGATGAAACATCAGTGCAAGCGTTGCAAAAAATCTTGCATCGAAATTTGGCATCAGTCCTGAACAGGCAAATAGCATCGTACAATCTCTAATTCCAAAAGTAATGGGCGCCTTCGTTTCCAAAAACAAACGATCCCAATGATAAAAAGTTTTGATTTGAAAGATATCGTTGGTTCTCTTTTCAGGCGGAAAGGTGTTGATGATCTGATGGGTGGTTGAAGAAGATGTTTTAAAAGAGGTCAAGGTCAAGGTCAGAGGTCACGCTGTTTTGCCCAAGCACCGTGACCTCCTGACCTTTGACCTAGTTTCAATCCACCATCTCCCACTTCCCCTCCGGCCCAATAGTATAAGCCAATCCATTGCTCATAGTAAAAATTTCTTTTCCTGTAAGAGGATCCGTATGATTTGATTTTTCGTAGATGGTAATACCATTGTTCTCCCGACTGAGGTAATTTAGTAAAGCGGGCATAGTTGAGCGATATCGTGCAACCATTGTCCGTCTTCTTCTTTTACAAATGCCTGGCTCATGTTTTTGTTTTTAAAGTATAAATTTAAAAGATAGTATGCAAAATCAATCCATCGATTGTTAATTCTATTCATCATCTTTTCTCATGGTGTAAACGGACAAAATATCGATAATGTGACCTCACTTCGTGAAATCGGATCTGATAAAGGGGGTGAGGTTTTATTACGACAATGACTTTTTACGGCCCAGGATTATTATTACACACAAGGTATTAACCTCGAATTTCAATCACCCGGATTAAAAATAATCCTTTGAATTTTCTACTGGTAAAGGTTCATCCTTGCAAAGGGTATATGGTTTATCGATAGAGCATAATGTTTTTACGCCTTCTTCCATTCGTCATGATGAGATACTTTATGGCGATCATCCGTTCTCTGCATTTTTGCTTTTGAAATCTTACGTAAGATCATACGATTCCAAATCCGGAAGCGTAGTGAGTTCATCCATTTCTTTGGGTTTTATTGGTCCGGCGGCATTTGGCAAAGAGATGCAGACTTCTATACATACGTGGCTGGAGAATCTTTTACCTTTAGGTTGGGATCATCAGATCAGGAATGATTTTCTTTTGAACTACCAGTTGAATTATGAAAGAATGATCATTAAGGTTCCGGAAAATTTCACTTTGCAGGAGTTGGGACTGTTAATGCAGGTACATTGCGTGATGATGTTGCAGCCGGTCTGCAAATTAAATCAGGAAAGTTCTATGAAACTTCTGATAAAAAATCCACTATATTTTTGTTTGGAAAAAGTACTCTAAATTGTAATTTTTGCAATTCAACTTTGAGCAGTGGAATTTTCAATAAAAAAGCGAATATGTACTTTCTTCAGAAGAGATAAATTTATTTAAAGTGCAACATACCCTGGGAATTAATATCAAGATCAGAAAGTGGTTCTGGAATATTTTCAGTCTTATGTTTCGAAGGAGTTCATATCAGGATTAAGTCACAGGTTTGGGGGAATATCGATTGGCTATTGTTTCTGATCAACCTTGATTGCACTTGTGCTTCTAAATGTTGCTGCTTAATTTAACACTAAGATCACTAAGTTTTTGGCACAAGAGCATAAGTGAAGTTTCAATTATGTGTTCTTGTGACGAATTTTAGTGAACTTTGTGTTTATTTTTCAAACATACGAGATCACTAAAGTCAGCACAAGAGCACATCAGGTTGATTTAAGGGTAGCATCAGTGTTCTTGTGACAAATTTTAGTGAACTCCAATGAAAGAATTTATCCAAATTATTTAAAATTTATTATTTGATGGTGTCTTGTTAATTGCCGGAAAAAAACATGGCCCAGGCCTCGTGTGAAGCGTTTTTCTGGCAATTAATAAGATCAACAATCCATACCTAATTAGGTAAACTCCAATAAGCAGTCATCGTTTTGAAGCTGCAAGCATTTATTAATTGTAATAATAAAGGCCGCCTACTTGTGTGAGCAGTCTTCCATGAAGGCGCTGCAGTTCACTAATTGCGGTCACTTTATTTTGGATTGATCTGATTGTAATTTTATAATATATGGTCGCTTAAATTTTAATGTATAATAGATTCTTACCAATAATTTTCTTGCAACCCTTTACTATTATTTTCCTGTTACTTTTTTTTCCAACATGTCTTTTGTAATACTCAATTAATTCGGGATCTTCTAACTGCAGTCAGGCAGCTTCAATTATATACGAACGTAGAACTGATTGACATCGTTTGGTTAGTCCTCGTACTCTTAATTTGTCTCCTGATTGATATATGTTGAGTACTAATCCCATGTAACTACAGAATTCATCTACTCTCTTAAATCTATTGACATCTCCTATTTCGCATAGTAAAGCGATAGAAACAATCTTGCCTATGCCGAGAATAGTGTTCAATAATTTATAATTCTCCTTAGTGATTAGTTTGCACGTAGGATAACAATTGTTTTACTACTACTAAATATTCTTGCTGCAAAAGTCCAATCGACGTAACATGGAACCAAGACTTAGGCGATTAGTATTTGTATCCATTGGTATTGCTTGCAACCATTTTCTAAACGAAAGACTCCAATTTCCATTCTCGTATTCCTTTTCGATTTGAGTCCCGTTAAAAAAAAGAAGAGAACGAATATTGTTTTTTACAACCCTCAATTGTTTTACTAATTTATTTCGCTGACGAAACAAGTTTCGAAATCCTTGTTGTGCTCTGTCTGGTTGAAAGATTCCCTGTACTTCACCTTTGCTTAATTCGCGGGCTATTTTCCTGCAATCAACACGATCGGTTTTTCTTTGGGTGTCTTTATCGCTTCCGGGAATATCAACTGCATTTAATACCAAGCATTCAAAACCATACGATTTTAACTGTTCACTGATCCAGTAACCGCAGAAACCGGCTTCGTAAGCACATATAACTTGATAACTTGAAAAATTCTTTTGGATGTAATCGTACAAAATCTCAGGATTTGGTGGCTGAGTAAAGGTTTTGTGTTCAAATTCCTCCGTCCGCATACAAACTGACCATTGATTTTTGTGTACATCTAATCCAACATACAATTGATTGACTTTCTCAGAGAACATTTCTACATTTGTTTTCATAGCGTTGAGTTTATAAGTTTACAGCATTCAAGGTAGTACTTGAAAAGACTGTTTAAAAACCCTTTGGGTTCTCAACGTTTTTCTTTGCATAGATACTTGTGTTTGAAAAAAAGAGTTTATTTTTTTGCAACTAATTTCGAAATAACCATGAGCATGATCGATGGAATCCAGATATAAACAAACTCACTTTTCAATACTCTGATTCCCCATTCACTAAAAAAGCTATGGACGTTTACAGGTGAAACCTGTACAGGACGCCATGGAAAGAAATATCTGTTATTATCAAATGGAGAAAAGAAAGCAACTCCCAGTCCGCCGTTAGTAATTGCATCTAAAACTCCATGAGAAACGGTTGCAATAAAAAAGAAGACAACCAAGGTGTACCACGATCTTGAAAAATATTTTTCCGACCGGAAGAATAAAGTTGTGATCAGAAGTGAAAAGATAAGTGCAAATGGTATTGAATGAATAAATCCACGATGGCCCCAGAAAGATTCATAAGGGATTCCAAAATAAAAGCTCAATACATCGATGTCCGGAAAAATTGAGCAAAGCATTCCGAGTACTGCAATTTTGATTGAGTACTTTTTTAGTGTTGATTTGCCGATTGCAAAAGCTGCAAAGGCGTGAGAGAAGGCAGAGGCCATCTGATAATTAGTTTAGTACTTGTAAATATTGTCAGAAGAAAAAAATAGTTGACAAGAAAGAGGGGTATCTGTGCTGCATTTTATTTTCTCTTGTCAGGCTATTTTGTCTTCAGCAAATGAAACTTTTCAGAATCTCCGATTGTATCGCTTTTTGCAATGAGTTGGAATGAATTTTCCGAAACAGAAATATATTTTCCATTTGATGCCTTTAAAGCGAATGAATTTGTATCGACTTTTATAAGTGAAAAAGTTTCCCATATTAACATTGAAAATTCCTCTGCTCTGATTTCACCATTTTTGTATAGATTAGCTGAAATATACATATGATTTTGTGCAGAGATAGCACATAGATCATTTTGAAGTTTTTTAAATACAAAGATCTCCTTTTCACCAGGTCTCGAATTTTCGGCCAACAATTCGATCTTGTTTTCATCTGAACTCAATGTGAGATATCTTCCAGATTGTGATTGAATGTAAACCGAATCTTCACTCAGAAAGGAAGGATATACAGGTGAAGGTTCATATATACTATTCCGGCCAAGAACAGCTTCGCGGGCATCGATTTGTGTTGCAAGCTCATCGTACTCGGGTTTATAAGTTGTTTTTCCAAAGATCTTGAAATAAAGTTTTCTGTTGATCCCATCATATCGGAGAATTCTTTTTCGTATTGGTATGTCTGGAAAATATTCAGCACGACAAAAAAGATGGCTGATGAGAAGAATAAAATACGTACTAATCTCTTTTTGTTTCTGAAGTAGTTTACTGTAGATGCCAGTGGTAAAGCCATAATTGCATAACTATCGATCATACTTCTCATGCCGAAAGCTCCGCCATACCACCAACACCACCAGGAAAAAGTGATGTAGATATTCAGGAGAATAAATAGCCAGATTCCTGTCTGAATTTTTTTCAATTCATCTTTCAGTAAAAACAGACCGGCAAATGCAAAAAGCATCATTGGAGTGTAAAGCAGCCAGCCTTTTCTGAAACTGAAAAGTCCTTCTATAATTCGAGGTTGCGTAAAATAGAATCTTTCATTGTTGTAAGAATAGTATATAAAATGGCCTGTTGCAATTTTCCAATAAATAAATTGAGGAAGCCAGACTAGAAAGGCAGAAAAAATTATCAGTACGATCATAAAAAAGTTTTTTCTTAAAAAAGCCGCACGCGACCTTAAATCTTTCAGACCGGTTACGCCGTAAAGCGCAAAGAGTAATACAATGATAATGTCAGATGGCCGGATCAAAGAAATCAAGCCTGATGTAAGGCCAATTAAAAGGGAATTTTTTATTGTTGGAGTATGATTCCATTGTGTTGTATAGTAAAAGAAAATGGCGATCAGACAAAACAAATAAACATGTGGCATTGGCGCTGATTGTGAAGCGTAGCATAAAATATTCGTTCCTATTCCCAGAAACAAAATGGTAATGGCTATCGTTGAATCTGAAAATAAATAGTGTTGAAGAATTTTTTTCATGTAGTACATTCCCAGCAGTAAATAAAAAATAGTGCTCAACAAAAGGAGTGTTGTATATGGTTGCGAATATCCGTCAGCCGGATAGCCAAATGTTTGAGCTATTAGGTGAGCTAAAAAGAAAAACGGGGAGTAGAGGATAGACAATCCCATTGTCATTTTAATAACACTTTTTCCTTCGGGTGTCGGAACTGTCCAGATAACACAGTCTTTAGTTTCTTCAGTGCCATAGTGTTTTTCTGCCCGGATGTCATCATAAATAAATATCAAAGGAAGATATTCGTAATATGTTACAATATCGTACTTGATTACATCTTTGGTTTTCTGGAATCTATCAAAGCTGAAATTGATGATAAAGCAAGCGATCACGCTGACAAGAATTGCATATGACGAAATACTGGATTTCACTGTTACTGGTTTTTAAAATGGAAATCATAATGCGAATCTTAAACAAGAGACAAAGAGTTTACGTTTAACTCTTGTCGTCGGTGTTTAAATACTAAAATAAGTATTACTTTAAAACTTTTTTTTGTCAGTATTTATAATTTATGTAACTAATTTTTAAATCCTTCAATTCAGCAATTTCCTCTTTCGTAAAGACTTTTAACGATACTCTTTTGTTTTCAGCTGTCATTGTTGGTACTTCGTAATTGAAAACTCCTGTTTGCTCTGTATTTAAACCTTTTTCCTGAAAGTGAGTTAAGGGAACACTATGGCTATAAGCTATTTCACCACTAATCGTGTCCTTAACAGTTAGCTCAATGGAAGCATCTTCCTTCGGAGAAAAATTGTTTTTAAAACTGACCTGAATGATATTTGTTTTTTCGAAATCAAGGATCTGTGCTGCATTCTGAAAATATACTTCCACAGATGAATTGGATTTTGCCCGTTTGTCTCCGGTGGCTGATGTGTACAGTTGTTTAGTTTTCTCCTCTGAAAAAACAAATTCCTTTTTCCATACCATTCCATTGAATTGATGCTTTGTTTCCAAAAAGATCGTCCAGTATTTTTGTTTATCCATACTATCCCAATGAAGGATCTGCTTTTTATACTGAAGAGTCTGGATCAGATTCACCGGTATTGTGAGCAGTAACAATAGCACTGCCGGAATTATCACAAGTCGTTTTTTTGATTCGAGTAAAACTGCAAGTAAGATGCAGAACACTGTGTAAAAATCGATATACGCTCTTAATCCGTAGCTCATACCATAAAACCAGCTCCACCATGAAGAGAGTACATAAGTTAAAAAAAGAAAGAAAGCAGACCAGGTAATGAGTAAATAATATTTTTTCTTCTTTATATAAATGAACAATGCAAACAGCGACAAAAAAAGCACGGGTGTATAAATGAATAACCCTTTTCTGTAGCTGAATAAAATATCCATGAAAGCAGGCTCGAGAAAATTAAAGGACTCTGATTGATAAGAGTAAACTAACCATTCTCCCGTCTGCCAATGCCAGAAATAAAGTTGAATTGATACAACGATTAAAAATAATATTAAACCTTTGAATGTAAACCACAGATCTTTGAAGAGTCGCATAAAAAACCTTTGAGCTCTTCAGGTGAGCCTGCGAGAAAAAGGATAAAGAAAAGTATAAGAATATTCAATTGGCGAAGAATAAAAATCAATCCGAAAAACAAACATGCCCACAGAAAGTGACTTTGCTTTTTATCGGTAAAATATGCTTTCACAAAATACAAGAATGCAGTAATCGCAAAAAATGAATACACGTGACTAAATGAGGGGTCGTAATAAATGTAATTGATTATTGAGGTTGAAAAAACAACCAGACATTGGATCAGAAAAATATTCGTTCGCGATGTATTATAAAGTAGTAAGAGCTTTCGTAAGAAAACCAGGGCCAACAACAGATAAACGACTGCAGCATAAAAAACTGCTCTCTGATATGGTAATGTGAATCCATCGTTTGAAAATCCCTGTATGGGTGCAGTTAAATGGGCATAGACAAAAAACGGCAACATTAATGTCGCAGTTCCGCAAGGATATTTATTTAATTTATGGTCTTTATAAGAAATGTAAACCCCATTATTCCGGATCCGTTCAGAGGCGATAGAGTCTGTGGCTTTGGGCAGATCGCCATAGATCATTAAAGCAGGAAGGTAGTCGTAGTATCCATCTCCATCCGATTTTATGACCTTTGATTCATTTCCAAAATAATTATTGATAGATAATATAAGCGCAAAAATAATTAAGCCTTCGGGTAAAAGTCTTTTTAGTCTGTTTAGTAGATTCAAGTGATCGGTAGTTAGAGATTGTTCATGTAGGCTGCGAATATATTTAATCTTCCGGGGTTTTAATATAGTTTGCGAGAAGGAATTTTAACACTAAGACCACTAAGTTTTCAGCACAAGATCACAAAAGGCATATTGATTATGTGGAAACATGTTCTTGCGGCAACTTTTATTTCGCAAATATGCTTGAGATTTATTGGTATAATCACTAAAGTTTGTCACAATGGCATTTATAAGTGAAACGCCATTAGTGCTCTTGTGCTGAAAACTTAGTGACCTTAGTGTTAAATCATTGTTTTAAATTCCGAGACAACTTTTTCAATCTCTTCCCCCGTAGTAAATCTTCCTAATGAAAACCTTATAGAAGCATATGCATCCTTTTCTTTCAGGCCCATTGCAGTTAGTACATGTGATGGTTCCGGTAATGCTGAAGAACATGCGCTTCCTGTTGCCATGGCAATATTCGGAAGAGCCTTTATAATTTCATCTGCTTTTTTTCCCGGGAAAGTCAGATTGGATGTGTTTGGTAAACGGTGTTTGATATTACCATTGATCGATGCTCCTAGATCACAAAGTTCCTGTTCGAGGCGTGTTCTTAAAATTGAAATGGTTCCATTCATTTGCATAAATTCTTTTTTGGCCAGTTCGCAGGCTTTTGCAAAACCAACAATTCCCGGAACATTCAGTGTGCCGCTTCTGAGGTTGCGTTCATGTCCACCGCCATCGATCTGAGCGATGAGTGTAACACGTGGATTTTTCCTCCGCACATAAAGCATTCCTATTCCTTTCGGACCGTACATCTTATGAGCAGACAAACAAAGCAGATCAGCTTTCAATTCTGAAACATCGCTACGGATCTTTCCACCGGCCTGAGTTGCATCACAAAAAAGAATTGAATTTTTCGAATGAACGATGTCTGCAATCTGATCGATGGGGAGAATTATTCCGGTCTCATTATTTGCAAGCATAGCGCAAACAAGAATGGTATCGTTGCGAATACTCCGATCTAAAACGTTAAGGTCGAGCATGCCATCTTCAAGAACAGGAAGTACAGTGATCTCATGCCCAAGAGATTCAAGGTGTTTGCATGTATCCAGAACTGCTTTGTGTTCAGTGGCAAGTGTAATTATGTGTTTGCCTTTTGTAACATAGGCTTCAGCGACTCCTTTAATGGCAAGATTAATTGCTTCAGTAGAGCCTGAAGTAAAAACAATTTCATTTTCCTCTGCACCGATATAATCTGCAATAACAGAACGGGAATTTTTTACAGCTTCATCAGCTATCCAGCCATATGCATGTGAACGGCTTGCTGCATTCCCGAAATGCTGATTGAAGAAAGGAAGCATTGCCTCCAGAACCTCAGGATCGACGGGGGTTGTTGAATTATTGTCAAGATAAACGATAGAATCCTTCATTGGAATGAAACAATTTTCTTTACTTTGAACATATTTTCAAGCTAAATTCAATGCAAAGTACAACAACATCCCATCATCACCATCATCATAACGAAGAACATTTTGAGCAATCTGCCACGGTCCGTGACGTAGTCATTGGAATGGCCGACGGATTAACAGTTCCGTTTGCATTAGCAGCAGGATTGAGTAGTGCTGTTGCCAGTAATGAGATTATCATCACAGCAGGTTTTGCTGAGATCATTGCCGGATCAATTGCCATGGGATTAGGTGGTTACATGGCCGGAAAAACGGAGATTGAACACTATGATGCTGAATTGAAACGGGAATATTCAGAAGTTGAAACACATTATGAAGTAGAGCGCAAAGAAGTGAAAGATATTTTCGCAAGCTATGGACTTTCACCTGAATCACAGGACATCATCATGAATGAAATGGAGAAAGACAAAGACAAATGGGTCGACTTCATGATGAAATTTGAATTGGGATTAGAGAAACCGGATATTAACAGAGCCAGAATGAGTGCACGGAACATCGGTGTAGCTTATATTGTCGGTGGAACTGTACCGCTGATGGCTTACATTTTCACAGACACGCCGAATCAAGGACTTATTTATTCATCGATTATTACAGTGATCTGTTTATTGTTTTTCGGTTACTTCAAAAGCAAAGCAACAGGGCAGGACCCGAAGCAGGGAGCTTTCCGCACTACATTGATTGGTGTACTTGCAGCAGCAGCAGCATATTTTTTCGCTCACTTGTTTACAAATATTTGATCTATGAAAGCCTTAATCAGTTTCGGCGCAAAACAATTCTCCGTTGATTTAAGTGCTCCGATTGATCTGTCGATTCCCATTATGCAGGGAGAAAAAAATGTGAATGCATTTTACATTGCTCCCGTAACATACATCCCATTCCAGGCAGGAAGTTTTGTAGGCGATGTAAATCAGGGAGGTTCATGTAATGTCAATACGATCACGATCAATCCGCATGGAAATGGAACACATACAGAAACGGTTGGGCATATTTCTAAAGAAAAATATCCGATCAGAAATTCTCTGAGCACATTTTTCTTTTTTGCAAAAGTGATCACACTTACTCCTGAGAAGATCAATAATGATCTTGTGATGACATTAGATCAATTGAAAAATGTGCAAATTGAAAATGCCGAAGCGTTGGTGATCCGTACTTTACCAAATTCTGAAGAGAAAAAAACGCGGCAGTACTCGGGGACAAATCCTGCTTACATGACAGCAGAAGCAGCACTTTATTTAAGAGAAGCCGGCATCAAACATTTGTTACTCGACGTTCCAAGTATAGACAAGGAAGACGACGGCGGAAAATTATCTGCGCATCATGCATTCTGGAATTATCCGACAGCTCCAAGAAAAGATTGTACTATCACCGAACTGATCTTCGTTGATGAAAAAATTGCTGACGGATTTTATTTACTCGAATTGCAATATGCTGCATTTGATAATGATGCGAGTCCGTCGCGGCCGATACTTTATGGTTTGATTTGATTTCGGACTTCTTCTTGCCAATGAAGAACCAGTAAGGCTTTTTACAATGAAAATTATTTCCCGCAGATTTCGCAGATAAGGCGCAGATAAATTCGCAGATCGGGTATTACAAATTTATAGAGTTGTCATTTTAAATAAGAGATGTCTTTTTGAATTACCAAAGTGTGTAAATTAAAAAAGGAAAAATCTGCGAATTTATCTGCGCCTTATCCGCGGAAATCTGCGGGAAATAAAAAAACGAGTTGGGGTGTAGTCTGCAGACTACACCCCAACTCGAACTTTAATCGAAGAAAGAACTCTGTTTTTATTTAGAATCATTCTTAATTACCCATAAATCAGGTGTTTCCGAACCACCTCGCCTTTTTCAAAACGACTGACGAAAGTCCTTAATAGTGAAAACGTTTCAAATAAAAAGTTAATAAAGTATTTATATTGTTGATAACCACATGTATTAGTTTTAAAATTTTTTGCTGAAAAACTTTTTAGAGTTGCCGATTGTGATAAATTTGCACCCGTTCGTGAAAAACTGACAATTTAATGACTGCTAGTGGTCGAAACCTTCATTTTCTGAACAATATTCCTCCGTTTGTGCAACGGACTAACAAAATCAACATGAATTACCCTTACATCGCCCGGTACTTTGCGTTTCTAATTTCGATATTCTTCATCACATTGTTCGGTGCCAATACGGCAAGTGCGCAAGATGGAGAAGCTCTTTTTAAAGCAAATTGTACTTCTTGTCACGCCGTAAAAGAAAAAGTTATCGGTCCTGCATTGGCCGGTGTTGAAACCCGCCGTACGGAAGAATGGTTGATCAAATGGATCAAAAATTCTCAGGCAATGGTTAAAGCCGGAGATCCGGACGCTGTAAAATTATACAACGATTACAACAAGGTTGCCATGACATCTTTCAATCTGAAAGATGATGAGATCAAAGCAATTCTTGCTTATACAAAGAAAGTTGCCGAAACTCCGGATGCAGTACCAGCTACTCCTGTTGCAGGCGATGGACAACCGGTAGAAGAAAAGCCGATCTGGCCATACTTATTAATAGCAATTTGTTTACTTTATTTAATTGCAGGAGTTTTAAGAAAAGTACAGGACACACTTGCACATGCCGTTCGTACAAAGAATAATGAACCACATCCGATTCCTCAACCTGCGAAAGTCCGTAACCGTGAGTGGATCCGTCAGAATAAAAAATTAATTGCTGTAGCTCTTTTAGCAGTTACATTAATAGGTAGTGTTAAAGGCTGGTATTCTCTTCAGTCGATTGGTATTTCTCAAGGTTATACACCTGATCAACCGATCAAATATTCTCACAAACTTCACGCAGGTAAATTACAGATCGCTTGTGTGTATTGTCATGGTGGTGCTGAGCGTGGTAAAACTGCCGGTGTTCCTTCTGCAAACGTTTGTATGAACTGTCACAAATACGTGAAGAAAGGTCCTGAAACGGGAACAGAAGAGATCGCAAAAATTTACAAAGCCCTTGATTACGATGCTGACAAAGGAACTTACGGTCCGAATCAGAAGCCAATTCAGTGGGTACGTGTTCACAACCTGCCTGATCTTGCTTACTTCAATCACGCACAACATTATGTTGTAGGTAAAATTGCTTGTCAGACATGTCACGGTCCGGTTCAGGACAGTATGACTGTTGCCGGTCAGTATTCACCGCTTACAATGGGCTGGTGTATCGACTGTCACAGAAAGACTGATGTGAAAATGGCAGGTAATGCTTATTACGATAATTTACACAAAGACTTAAAAGCGAAACATCCGAACGATTCTACATTTACTGTAGAACAGATCGGTGGAACTGAATGTTCACGTTGTCACTATTAAGAGAATAAATATAAATTGCTTTAAAGAATTACCATTAATATCCAACAATGGAAAAGAAATACTGGAAAGGTGTAGAAGAACTTCGCAATGATGCAGAGTTCGTACGTTTAAAAAACGACGAGTTTTACGAACCTCTTCCGATCGATGAACTCATCAACAAAAAAGCAGACGATGTAACAGTTACACCTCGTCGCGACTTCCTGAAATTTTTAGGTTTCAGTGTTGCTGCTGCTTCTTTAGCTGCATGTGAAGCTCCTGTTCGTAAAACAATACCATACGTTGTTCGTCCTGAGCAGATCACTCCCGGAATCGCCAACTATTATGCATCAAGTTATTTTGATGGTTATGATTACGCAAGTATCGTAGTTAAAACACGCGAAGGTCGTCCGATCAAAATTGAAGGAAATACACTGAGTTCAATTTCAAAAGGAAAAGTAAATGCACGTATTCAGGCATCTGTACTTTCTTTATATGACAATGTTCGTTTACGCGGACCATTGATGAATGGAAATGCAGCAAGCTGGTTTGATACAGACAAGGCAATCCGTGAAAAACTTACTGCTATTGCTGCAAAAGGCGGAAAGATCCGTATCCTTTCATCAACAGTGATCAGTCCTTCGACATTAAAAGTGATCGGAGATTTTACAACTAAATATCCTACAACAAAACATATTCAATACGATGCAGTTTCATTCTCTGCAATGCGTCAGTCTAACAACGACAGCTTTGGAGTAAATGGAATCCCTTCATACATGTTCAATAAAGCGAATGTTATCGTTGGTATTGAATCTGATTTTTTAGTGAATGGAATTTCACCAATTGAATACGCTGCTCAGTATGCTGAAGGGCGTAAACTTGATGGTGGAAAAAAATCTATGTCGCGTCACTTCCAGATGGAAGCCGCTCTTTCTGTAACAGGAAGTAATGCTGATGTTCGTATTGGTGTAAAACCATCACAACAAGGTGCTGCTGTTGTTACATTATACAATGCTATTGCATCGAAATCAGGTGCTGCTGCGATCAGCGGTGGTATCGAAGGTGAAATGGCAGGTAGAATTGAAAAAGCAGCAGAAGAATTACTGGCAAACAAAGGCAAATCACTTGTCGTTTGCGGTATCAATGATGTTGCCGTTCAGAATTTAGTGAATGCAATCAATGTAATGCTGAACAGTTACGGCAATACAATTGATCTTACAACAACATGTAATCTACGTCAGGGAAATGATGCTGAGTTAGCAACACTTCTTGATGAAATGAATAAAGGTGAAGTAGCAGCATTGTTAGTTTACAATTGCAATCCTGCCTACACATTACCAAACGGAAACGCATTCGCTGACGGAATGAAGAAGGCTGAACTTTCAGTTTCTTTTTCTGATCGTCCGGATGAAACATCTGTACTTTGTCAGTTCGTTTGTCCTGATCATCACGCATTAGAAAGCTGGAACGATGCAGAACCTAAAAAAGGTTATTATTCAGTTTGCCAGCCAACAATTGCACCACTATTCAATACACGTCAGTTCCAGGAAACATTACTTGCCTGGACAGGTGCACCGACAATTTTCCATGATTATATGAAAGCTGCATGGTCTTCTATGTTGCCAATGGGAATGTCGTGGGATAAATTCCTTCAGGATGGTGTTCTTGAAAACACAGGAACGACGGCAGGAACATTCACATCAAAAGCATCACTTGTTGCTCCGGCAGCAGTTGCAGCTTCTGCATTTGAATTAGTAGTTTATGAAAAAGTTGGATTAGGAAATGGTCATCAGGCAAACAATCCTTGGCTCCAAGAGTTACCGGATCCGATCTCAAAAATAACCTGGGACAATTACTTAGCGGTATCTCCAAAAGATGCACGCGAAAAAGGCTGGGCTCAGGGAAATATTGTTTCCATTAAGAGTGGAAATGTAAGTGCAAAAGTTCCTGTTGTTGTACAACCGGGACAAACTCCGGGAACAGTTTCATTAGCTATCGGCTATGGAAGAACATCAGCAGGTAAGTCAGCTGATAAGGTAGGTGTGAATGCATATCCTTTTGTTGCAATGACAGCAGGTGGACTTCGTTATTCTGCTCCTGTGGAAATTTCAAAAACTGTTGATGAGGATTATCTTTTTGCAGCGACGCAGACGCATCACACAATGATGGGTCGTGCAATTGTGAAAGAAACTACTCTTGAAGAATACATCAAGACACCGAATGCAGGGAATGAGCCTGAAATGATCCGCATCAAGGAAGGCCATGAAGAAAGAAAAGAACATCCTGAAGTGGTGACTCTATGGAAAGAGCATGAAGTAGGAAATCATCACTGGGGAATGTCGATTGACTTAAACAGTTGTATCGGTTGCGGCGCCTGCGTTGTAGCTTGTACGGCAGAAAATAACGTATCCGTTGTAGGTAAAGATGAAGTAAGACGCAGCCGTGAAATGCACTGGATGCGTATCGACCGTTACTACAGCAGTGATGCAGATCCGAAGGAGCACGAAAAAGGTGACATCAAATTGATGGAGATTCCTAGCGACATGCCAAAGGTGGTTTATCAGCCTGTAATGTGTCAGCATTGTAATCACGCACCTTGTGAAACAGTTTGTCCGGTGATTGCAACAAGTCACAGTTCAGAAGGTTTGAATCAGATGACGTACAACCGTTGTGTTGGTACACGTTACTGTGCAAACAACTGTCCTTACAAAGTTCGTCGCTTTAACTGGTTCCAGTATTCTGACAATGCGAAATTCGATTTCAATACTAATAATGACTTAGGTAAAATGGTATTGAATCCTGATGTAGTTGTTCGTTCACGTGGAGTTATGGAAAAATGCTCAATGTGTGTTCAGCGTATTCAGGAAGGTAAGTTGAATGCAAAGAAAGAAGGCCGTCAGGTGAAAGAAGGAGAAGTGAACATGGCATGTGCACAGACTTGTCCTACGAACGCTATCACATTCGGCGATTATAATAAGAAAGACAGTGCAATCAATAAAATGTGGAATCCGGAAGAACGAAGCTATCATCTTCTTGGTGAGTTGAACGTCCAGCCAAATGTATTTTACCAGACGAAAGTCCGTAACGTAGAAGAGGCAGCAGTTTCACATTCCGGAGAACAGAAACATTCATAAAAAAGTAACAGTTTTAGCTTGACTAATATAAGATCATGAGCGGTAATCATGAAGCGGTTGTCCGGGACCCCTTAATTCTCGGAAAGAAAACCTACCATCAGATGACAGAAGATATTTGTCGTCCGATAGAAGGAAAGGCAAATAAATGGTGGTGGATCTCCTTCGTAATAGCATTCATTGCTATGATCTGGGGAGTTACTTGTCTGTCATACACGATCGGAAACGGTATCGGAACCTGGGGTGCGAACAAGACAGTAGGCTGGGCATGGGATATCACCAACTTCGTTTGGTGGATCGGTATCGGTCACGCCGGAACATTAATCTCTGCAGTATTGTTGTTATTCAGACAACGCTGGAGAATGTCCATTAACCGTTCAGCAGAAGCGATGACAATTTTCGCCGTTGTTTGCGCAGGATTATTCCCGTTATTCCACACAGGTCGTCCCTGGTTAGATTACTGGATGTTACCATTGGCAAATCAGTTCGGTTCACTTTGGGTGAATTTCAACTCGCCACTTTTATGGGACGTTTTCGCCATCTCGACTTATTTCTCTGTATCACTTGTATTCTGGTATTTAGGATTACTACCTGATCTTGCAACGGTACGCGATCGTTGCATTGATCCAACGAAGCGTTTTATCTATGGAATCATATCATTCGGTTGGAAAGGAACAGCTCGTGACTGGCATCGGTTTGAGGAAGTCTCACTGGTACTCGCCGGTTTGTCTACGCCACTCGTACTTTCTGTACATACGATAGTCTCATTTGACTTCGCCACATCAGTAGTACCCGGATGGCATACTACTATCTTCCCGCCATACTTCGTTGCCGGAGCCATTTTCTCAGGTTTTGCAATGGTACTTACCCTGATGATCATAGCAAGAAAAGTTTTAGGACTTCAGGAGTATATTACAATGCAGCATATTGAATTGATGAATAAGATCATTATTCTGACGGGTTCAATAGTAGGTATTGCTTACATCACGGAATTCTTCATTGCATGGTATTCCGGAAATATGTATGAAAGTTATGCATTCCAGAATCGCGCCTTTGGTCCATATTGGTGGGCATACTGGAGCATGATGACGTGTAACGTAATCACACCGCAGCTTTTCTGGTTCAAAAAAATCCGGACAAGCATTATGGCAACATTTGTTATTTCGATCTTTGTAAATATCGGAATGTGGTTCGAGCGTTTTGTGATCATCGTAACATCTCTTCACCGTGACTATTTACCGTCAAGCTGGACGATGTATTCACCAACATTTATCGAAGTAGGGATTTTCGTAGGAACCATTGGTTTGTTCTTCGTATTATTCTTAACCTTCTCTCGTCTCTTCCCGATAATAGCTCTTGCAGAGTTAAAATCGATCCTGAAGAAAACGGGTAATCAGTATAAGAAAAAAGGTATTCTCTAATCATGGCAAAAAGAATCTACGGAATATTTGATGATGAGGAAGCATTAATGCATGCTATTCCGCATCTGAAAGAAAAAGGAGTTGTGTGTAAAGACGTTCAGAGTCCGTTCCCTATTCACGGGATCGAGGCATTGATTGGAACACCACGCACACGGATTTCAATCGCTTCATTCCTGTTCGGTTTGACAGGTACATCTTTCGCATTGTGGATGACATGGTACATGATGATCCACGACTGGCCGATCAATATCGGTGGTAAACCAAACATGATGTTTTACATGAACCTTCCGGCGTTTATTCCGGTAACGTTTGAGTTAACAGTTTTCTGTGCAGCGCACGGTATGGCAATTACTTTTTTATTGAGAAGTAAATTATTGCCGGGTGTCCCAGCACCAATTCCGCATCCAAGAATTACAGATGATAAATTCGTTCTTCACGTGGACGTGAAAGATGAAAGTAAGGTGAATGATGTTGCAGCTTTGATCAAAAGCGAAGGTGCATCAGATGTTCTATTTAAATCAATGCAATTTTCCTGAGCCGATCAATGAGAAAAATAGTAAGTATAATCGTTTCAGTTGCTGCAGTTGCTCAATTAGCTTCCTGCACAAATGATGACATCAAAAAACCGGGCTATGAATACATGCCAAACATGTATCGTTCGCCGAGTTATGAGACTTATTCTTCGAATCCGAATTTTGCCGACAGTATGACTTCTCGTCAACCGGTTGAAGGAACGATAGCAAGAGGAAATGAGATCTATAACGATTACGATCGTTTGCCATATCCGTATCCGAATACTGTAGAAGGATATGAAGCAGCCGGATTAAATTTCAAATCGCCACTTCAAAAGAGTGAAGCAACTACTGAAGAAGGTAAAGTTCTTTACGTCAATTACTGTGGTCACTGTCATGGTGCAACAGGAAAAGGTGATGGAGCAGTTGCTAAAAACAACGGCCCGATTCCACCGGCTTATGATTCAGAAACGATCAAAAATCTTCCTGAAGGAAAGATGTATCATACCATTACCTGGGGAAAAAATATGATGGGTTCTCACGCTTCTCAGGTCACTCCTACACAAAGATGGAAGATCATCATGTATATTCAGACTTTGCAGCATCCTGCAGGTCAGACAGCTTCAGCATCACCTGCAGATTCTACCAAGAGTGCAGGAAGTACTACAAAAATGTAATTGAGTAAAAAATCTATTGCCAACGTTCTATAAGATGGACAGAAAATACGAGCTTACCCGGAATAATAAAATGATCCCATTAGTGATGATCGCTATTGGAGTTGTTGCGATCATTATGGGTTTTATGACTGATAAAACACGTACCTGGGCTGTATTGCTCCAGAACGATTTTTATTTTACTGCAATTGCATTAGCAGGAACGTTCTTTATTGCTTTCAACTATGCAGCACAAACGGGCTGGACAGTAGGGATAAAGCGTATACCTGAAGCAATGGGCGGATTTCTGAAATACGGAATGTTGGGATTGATCCTGATATTCATTTTCGGACATCACGATCTTTACCATTGGACTCATAGTTCTGTTGAAGAACTAACGGATCCAAACAGTAAAGTTTTTGATCCGATCATGGCCGGGAAAACAGGATTTCTGAATATTCCATTCTTTGTTACACGTTTAGTATTGTATTCAATTCTCTGGGTTGGTTTTACTTATATTCTCCGTAAACATAGTCTTATGGAAGATCAGGATGGTAACATTTCACATTACAAACGGAGTGTAACATTGTCGGCAATTTTCCTTGTTGTTTTTGCAGTAACTTCTTCAACAGGTGCCTGGGACATTCTTATGAGTATTGATTCACATTGGTTCTCAACTTTATTTGGCTGGTATATTTTTGCAGGATTGTTTGTAAGCGGATTAGCAATGTTAGCAATGTTCGTATTATATCTTGATAAAAAAGGATATATGAATCACCTTACAGAAAGTCATTTTCATGACATCGGTAAATATATGTTTGCCTTCTCAATTTTCTGGACATACCTGTGGTTCTCTCAATTCATGTTGATCTGGTATGCAAACCTTCCTGAAGAAGTGTTTTATTATCAGACGAGATGGAGATTGATGAAAAGCCTGTGGATTGGAAACTTCTTTATTAACTTCATTGCACCATTCCTGATCCTCATGACTCGCGACGCTAAACGCAAAAAGAAAATTTTGTTCTTTGGCGGATTGATCATACTTGTAGGACATTGGATAGATGTATTCGTAATAGTTATGCCCGGAACTGTTGGTGCACACTGGCATATCGGTTTCATTGAGATCGGTACAGCAATCGGTTTCCTTGGAGCATTCATCTTAAGTACGCTTACAGAACTTTCAAAAGCAGCATTGGTTCCGAAGAATCACCCGATGTTACAGGAAAGTTTACATCACCACATTTAATTATTCAAGAATATTATTACAGATAAAAGAAAAGATTATCCATGATAAATTTATTAACGCTCCTGACAATTGTACTGGCACTGATTACCGGCTGGAGACTGATGCGTGTTCTGGAATTAGTCCGTGACCTGCGTGATGACAATGAGGAAACGATCACTGCCAAAGACAATTTGTTCAATGGACGGATGTCGCTTATATTCCTGGCCGTTTGTTTTATCGGAATGATCTATTTCACGATCGATGCAAAAAAATATCTATTGCCTGTTTCTGCATCGAAGCATGGTGTACTGACAGATGCATATTTGTATCAGAACTTCGCATTGATCATTGTTGTATTCTTCATCACTCAGACATTACTTTTCTACTACGCATGGAAATATCGGCACAGCAATAAACGTAAAGCGTTATTTTATCCTGACAACCACAAACTGGAATTCTGGTGGACAGTAATTCCTGCAGTTGTATTAATGGGATTGATCGTTTACGGATTGAAATTATGGATTAGCATTACAAATCCGGCTCCTGCAAGTGCAATGGTGATTGAAGTTTACGGAAAACAATTCGACTGGACAGTTCGTTATTCAGGAGAAGACAATAAGCTTGCGAAATCTAATTTCAAATTGATCACTGACGAGAATCCACTTGGAGTTGATACAAATGATGTAGCAGGAACGGATGACAAGATCACGCAGGAACTTCACTTACCTGTTGGAAGAACTATCAATTTCAAATTCCATTCACGTGATATTCTTCACAGTGCATACTTCCCTCATCTTCGAGCGCAAATGAATGCAGTACCGGGAATGACAACAGAAATCGTTGTTGATCCAACAATTACAACTGACAGTATGCGTCTGATCACAAAGAATCCGAAATTCGATTACGTTCTTTTGTGTAATAAAATATGTGGTGTTGCCCATTACAATATGAGAATGAAACTTGTGATTGAAAGCGAAGAAGATTTCAAGAAATGGTATGCAACACAAAATTATGTAATTGCACGTCCTGAAGCAGCAGCACCGGCTACACCGGCAACTGTTGTTGATACAGTAAAAACAGCGGAGACTAAAACTCCTGAAAGCAAAGTTGTCGCTTCAAAAAAATAGTTCATATTAAAAAGTATTACCTAAGTAAAAAAATAAAGGTCTGATGTCAACTAATTCTCACGATCATGCAGTAGATGCTCACGATGGCCACGACCATCATGAACACCATGATACTTTCTGGACAAAGTATGTGTTCAGTCAGGATCATAAAATGATCTCAAAGCAATTCTTAGTAACGGCAATTGCCATGGCAGTTCTTGCCATGATCATGTCGTTGATCTTCCGTCTCCAGTTGGGATGGCCTGATCAGAAGTTTCCAATCATTGAAAAGCTGATCGGACATTGGGGAAAAGATGGCAAGCTGGATCCGAGTTTTTATCTGGCCTTAGTAACGATCCATGGAACGATCATGGTATTCTTTGTACTTACCGGCGGACTTTCGGGGACGTTCAGTAATTTATTGATACCATTCCAGATCGGTGCGCGAGATATGGCATCCGGTTTCCTGAATATGTTATCGTATTGGTTCTTCTTCGGTTCGTGTGCTGTAATGACGATGTCATTATTTGTTGAAGCAGGTCCCGCCTCCGCAGGATGGACAGTTTATCCGCCTCTCTCCGCCTTACCGCAAGCCATACCCGGGTCCGGGTTAGGGATGACCTTATGGCTCATCTCAATGATCATGTTCATTGCCTCGGCTTTATTAGGTGGTATTAATTACGTTGTAACGATCCTTAACCTTCGTACAAAAGGAATGAGCATGACTCGTCTGCCTTTGACGATCTGGGCTTTCTTAATTACTGCAATCCTTGGTATCCTGTCTTTCCCTGTACTTGTTGCAGCGGCTTTACTCTTATTATTCGACAGAAGTTTTGGAACAAGTTTCTACTTGTCTGATATCTTTATCAACGGCGCACCTTTGCATCACTCAGGTGGTAGTCCGATCTTATTCCAGCATTTATTCTGGTTCCTTGGTCACCCGGAGGTATACATCGTACTTCTTCCTGCCTTAGGTCTTGCTTCTGAAGTAATATCTACACAGGCACGTAAACCGATCTTCGGTTACAAAGCCATGATCGGATCAATGCTAGTGATCGCCTTCTTATCATTCATCGTTTGGGGTCACCACATGTTTATCACGGGTATGAATCCATTCTTAGGATCAGTATTCGTTTTCACAACATTGTTAGTCGCTATTCCTTCTGCCGTAAAAGTGTTCAACTACCTTGCGACATTGTGGAAAGCAAACATAGTTTTGTCACCGGCCATGATGTTTGCAATTGGTCTGGTTTCATTCTTCATTTCCGGTGGATTAACAGGAATCATCTTAGGTGATTCAGCGTTAGATATCAATCTTCACGATACATATTTCGTAGTAGCCCATTTCCACATTGTAATGGGAAGTTCAGCGATCTTCGGAATGTTTGCCGGTGTATATCACTGGTTCCCGAGAATGTTCGGAAGAATGATGAACAAAGGGCTGGGTTATTTACATTTCTGGATAACGATCGTTTGTGTGTACGGAACATTCTTCCCGATGCACTTCGTCGGACTTTCAGGAGCGCCACGTCGTTACTATGCATACACTTCTTATGAAGGCTTTGATGCTGCATTAAACATCAATGCATTGATCTCTGTGTTCGCCATCCTTGGCGGTCTTGCTCAGTTGATCTTCGTATTCAACTTCTTCTACAGTATGTATCGCGGAAGAAAAGCATCTCAGAATCCATGGAAATCAAATACAATGGAATGGACTGCACCGGTCGAACATATTCACGGTAACTGGCCGGGAGAAATTCCAACGATCTACAGATGGCCTTACGATTACGGTAAACCAAATGCTGATGATGATTTCATTCCGCAGACAACACCGTATTCGGCAACGACAAAGTCGAATTTGCCTGGTGAGGTTGATAAATAAAAAAATAGATTTGATTCAATAAAAAAGGAGAGAAGGTTAAACTTCTCTCCTTTTTTTATTGATTAATTTTTCCTTTTGAGGTTGGGGTGTAGTCTGCAGACTACACCCCAACCTCAAAAGGAAAAATTAATCTTTATCATCAACTTCCAGATTCCCATCAACAGGAGCATTGACTGTACCACCTGTTCTGATTTCAGTGTGCCGAATTTCCCCACCTGCATTTCCGATCTGAATCAGAAAAAAAGTATTTGCTATCAGCAGTACAAGAGTTGCTTTCATCAACTTGGGGCCGATTGGTTTTTTAGAACTGACAAAGGCAAATAATGCAAGCGCACCAACAGCAATCGTAGTCCACAAACCTTTCTCCGCCATTTCTTCGTGCTCATGAATGATAGCATCAGGAGCCTGGTTGATTGCCTCCAGAACTTCTTCGGCAGGTTCACCGGTTAGAAATGCAGGAACAGTCATGACAGCAGTAAATACGATCATGGCCATTGCAGTTTTTTTTACAATACCATTTTTAATGATAAATCCTGCCAGCAGAACCAGCACAGAAAGAATACTTCCGATGATAGGGAAGTGGTTGAAGAGTAAGTGTGCGTGAGCGCCGTCCATATTTGATTGATTATTTGTTTTATTGTTTATTAATATTTAAAGTAAACTTAGTAAAATCGTATGTTTGAAAAAATTAAAACACTGAGGTCACTAAGTTCACAACAAGCCCACTAAAGATTCCGTGTTCTTATTGTGATCTTAGTGATCTTAGTGTTAATATTTATTCGACTTCCAATTACCATTAAGTCTATCGAAACTACGCATTCTTTGGCATTCATCTATGAGGAAAATCACTGTTTTGTCAGATATTATAATAATCACAATTAAAACAACTGCAAATTTCTTTTACAAATCAATACCTGCAAATTGCAAATCGTTTACGGTTCATCAATTCCTAACAACTCCACCTCCACATGCCTATGATGCGCATTCACCTGAAATTCGTGAATGATCTCCAGGATGTCGAAGTCGATTTGCTGACAATCTGTTCCGTCGAAAGTGACGGCTGAATAGTTTTTTATCTGGCCGAGAATTGAACGCAGTTTTACTTTATTCAGAAAAGTGACACTGCTGTCGAGTTTGATGGTAATGTGTGTTGTGTCGTTTCGCTTTTCAGTTGTGACTTTGAATTCCTGATGATAATTGTTTTTAATGATAAAGAGTATTGCAATAAGTGTTCCTATTCCAACGCCTATGAGCAAGTCTGTCATCAGGATCAGAATGATGGTGACGATAAACGGTAAAAATTGTTTGAAGCCTGTCTTGTAGATCTGTCTGAATAATTTTGGTGGGGCAAGTTTGAATCCTGTTATAAGTAAGATTGAAGCAAGCACTGCTAATGGAATTTTATTGATCAGAAGCGGAGTTAGAATAACGGCTATCATCAGCAGAATTCCATGAGTGAATGATGCAAATCGGGTTCTTGCTCCGGCATCGATATTTGCAGCACCTCTTACAATGACGGCAGTGATCGGAATCGCACCGATCAATCCGCAAACTGCATTTCCGATTCCATGGGCGATCAGTTCTCTGTTCACCGGTGTGATCCTGTTTTGCTTGTCGAGTTTATCTATTGCTTCAATACACAACAACGTTTCAAGTGTTGCAAGTATTCCGATTGTAATTCCATTTTTCCAGACCTGTGGTTGAGAGATCACAGACCAATCTGGAAAAATAAATCCGCTGAAAAATCCTTCCTGAATCGTTACTCTGTGAATTCTTTCCGAATGTGATTCCGGGATGAGAAACAGGCTGATCAACGTTACCACTAATACGGCAACTAATGCGGCAGGAATGAATTTGATCTGCTTGAGTTTCGGTAAACTGAAACCGATAAGTATTACAAGTGAAATAATTGTCAATGCAATTGTTGCCGAAGAAAGATGCTGATTCAGATTTACAAAGTTGCTGATGATGTGTGATGTCGAGAACAAATTTAAAAATCCGCTGTTCCAGAAATCGGGCATGTCATAACCCAGAGCAATTGGAAGTTGTTTGCTGAAAAGAATGATACCAATAGCAGCAAGCATTCCACGAATAACTGCAGAAGGGAACAGGTTGGCCAGTCCACCCGCTTTTATTAACCCTAAAGCGATCTGAAATAATCCTGCTATTACCAGACTGACGAGAAATCCACTAAAACTTCCTGTCGTAATAATTGCTGCAGCAACCACAGTCGATAATCCCGCAGCGGGACCTGAAACACTTAACTGTGAGCCGCTTAATATGGAGACAAGAATTCCGCCCACCATTCCTGCTAAAAGTCCGGATTGATATGGCGCACCGGAGGCAAGGGAAATTCCCAGACATAGCGGTAATGCAACGAAGAAGACAGTGAAACCCGCCGGAAGATCATGCTTCAGCCATAACTTGAAAAAAAGTTTACTCTTGCTGACGGACTTTTTAGTAATAGAAATTGTACTCACAGTATTGCAAAACTAGTCAAACAGCCCCCCGGCGCACTGAGGAAAGTCAGGTTTTTGTAAAAAGCTTTCCTTGGACTAATCTAATCTTCATAGAGATTTTGCCTTTATCGGGTTGTGGTTTTGTAACAGTAGTGTCATAAAAATCAAGTGGTTTTTTCAAAAGGCTCAAAATCAGATTTTCTCCAGACTTCAATTGCAACTTTGGTTCAAATATCATATGAGTGACTGATTTTAGTCATTCAAAACACCTTAAAATCAAGGTTTATTTGTTCTACAATGAATATAGCACTAATCCTTCATGACAATACTATGACATCTAAAAACGCGTTAAATCGACCTTTGCACGCGGATAAAAATGATGCAGACTTGTATTTGTTAAAGACAATTGCCTTTACTCATAAGAAGACTCCTATAAAGGAGCTGAATCGCTTTTTCCTACATGAGGAGAACAGAAGAGAGCGCCTGGAATATTTGAAATTTTCCTGCGATATCGACGAGATCTTTTATGTAGCGACTTGTAATCGTATTGAATTCTTCTTCACTACCCATCACGTTTTAGACACTAATTTCCTGCGAAAATTCTACCGTCACTTCAGAACTGACTGGAATACGGAAGAAGTTGATTTCGCCTTGAAGTATGGTGAGATCTATGAAGGTGAAGATGCATTACGTCACATCTACCGTGTTGCTTCATCACTGGATTCATTGGTGATCGGCGAAAGAGAGATCATTACACAAGTAAGAAAATCATACGACACATGTAAAGACGAAGGTCTGACAGGTGATATGTTACGTTTAGTTGTGAAGAGTACGATCACAACAGCGAAACAAGTTTATACTGAAACAAAAATTGCAAACAATCCGGTTTCTGTCGTTTCTCTTGCAGAAAGAAAACTTCGTGATTACAAACTGGATCGCAATTCAAGAATACTCATCATCGGTTCCGGTGAAACGAATACCAATTTTTCAAAATACCTGGTGAAACAAGGGTTTACAAATTTCACTATCTTCAATCGTACTGTAGGCAATGCAGAAAAACTGGCGAAGATCATTCAGTCTTCAACTATCAAAGCTACTGCACATACACTTGAGCAATTGAGTTCTTATGATGGCGGATTTGATGTGCTTGTTACCTGTACTTCTTCTCCTGAAAAAATCATTACATCTGAATTGTTTGCAAAGCTGAAAGGCACAGATTCGAATACAAAGATCATTGTTGATCTTTCTGTTCCGTCGAATGTTGCACAGGAAGTGCTCGAAGCAAACAAAGAGAATGTTATCGATGTAAATGAACTGAAAGAGATCGCTTCTGCTAATTTAGAAGAGCGTCAGAGTGAATATGTCGCTGCAGAAGAGCTGATCGAAGAAAACATTGTGAACTTCCGTCATCTATATCGCACACGTTCACTGGAATTGAAAATGAAAAATGTTCCTGAAAAGATCCGTGAGATCAAGGACAAAGCTATGAATGATATTTTTGCACAGGAGATCGGCGAGCTCGATGAGCATTCGCGTGAACTTTTGGGTCGTGTTATGGATTATATGGAAAAGAAATGCATTTCTGTACCGATGGTCATGGCTAAAGAGATCATTCTGGAAACGACCAACTGAAATCAACGTTAAGGGTTTCAAAAATACAGGACCTGAAACCTGAAACCTGCAAACCTTCAACAATCAGTTAAAGGTTTGCAGGTTTCATGTTCCAGGTTTCATTTTTAAATAGAACTTTACAAATGCGTTCACCACTTATAATAGGCACCAGAGGAAGCGATCTGGCTCTGTGGCAGGCCAACCACGTTAAATCTTTACTTGAAGAATCCGGTTTGAAATGTGAGTTGAAGATCATCAAAACACAAGGTGATAACATACAACATCTGAGTCTGGACAAACTTGAAGGCAAAGGTTTTTTTACAAAAGAAATTGAAGAAGCATTATTAAGCGGCGAAACAGATATCGCTGTACATTCTCATAAAGATCTTCCAACTGAATCTCCTGAAGAATTGATCGTCGCTGCGGTTTCTCCACGCGAAGATCCGTCTGAATTATTATTGATCAGAAAAGAAGCAGTTGATTCAAGAAATAAATTTTCATTGAAGCGGAATCCGCTTGTCGGAACGTCTTCAGCCCGGCGCAAAGCACAGTTGTTGGCATTTCGGTCAGACATTGAACTAAAAGATCTCCGTGGGAATGTACCAACACGTATAAATAAATTACGCGATGGACAATACGATGCAATTCTTTTAGCAGCTGCAGGTGTTGAGCGACTGGAAATTGATCTGAAGGAATTTCACGTAGAACATTTAAGCCCGAAAGAATTTACTCCTGCACCTGCACAAGGTGTACTGGCAATTCAGATCCGTAAAGGTGAAAAAGAATTGTTTGATCATTTGCAAAAGATCAATGACAAAACTGTAGCGGTTACAATTGGTATTGAAAGAAAAATACTGAACTTGTTTCAGGGCGGATGTCAGATGCCTGTTGGTGCTTATGCTGAATATGACGACGAAAATGAAATGTTTTCTGTCAGAGTAAGCAAAGCTGCTGCATGGGATACAATGCCCGTTTCTGTTTATTCAGAATCAAAAGATCCGTATGTTTTAGCTGCAAGAGTTGTAGAGAAAATTGCTGCAATAAAACCTGCAACGGTTTTCATTACAAGAACTGACAGAAGAGATGATTATCTTCAGTCTGTTGTTGAAGGAAATGGCTTTAAGTTTAGCGGTAAGGCATTGATAGAAACAAATCCGATAACAATAAAATCATTGCCTTCTTGTGACTGGGTATTTTTTTCCAGTAAAAATGCAGTGAAATATTTTTTCGAACAGCACCCTGCTCTGACTGATCAGAAATATGGTGCAGTAGGAAAAGTTACTGCTGATGCAATTCGTCACTACGGAAAGCGTGCAGATTTCATTGGCTACGGAACAGATACAAGAATGACAGGGAAACAATTTGCTGCTAAAGTGGGAAATGGAAAAGTTCTTTTCCCTCAGGTAAAAGGAAGTTTGCGAACGATTCAGCAACAATTTGTAAAACATGATCAGGTTATCGATCTCCCTGTATATGAAACTATAAAAAGAAATGATGGTGATATGCCACAGGCAGATATTTTAGTTTTTACATCACCATCAAATGTAGAAGCGTGGTTTGAAAGATTCACCATCAGTAAAGATCAGAAAGTAGTGGCTATGGGCGATGCAACAGCACACGTCTTGGGTCAACATAATATTCACGGCTGCAGCAAACCTGATACGTTCGACGATGCAGGATTAGCGCGTGCAGTGTTTTCAATTTCATCGACTAAATAATTTTATTGCCATGATCATCCGTCCACGCCGTTTAAGAAGAAATGCAATCGTCAGAGAGATGATAGCAGAAACCCGTCTGTCAAAAGACATGTTCATCTATCCATACTTTGTGATCAAAGGAAAAAATATTGTACAGCCGATAACTGCTATGCCAGGTGTAAGCAGATTTACCGTTGATACATTGCTGATCGACGTAGAGAAAGGATTGAAATCCGGCATCAACAAAATTTTATTATTCGGAGTCGGCGAAGAAAAATCGGAAGATGCACATTCAGCACACGATTCACATACTGTTGTTGCCGAAGCAGTACGTGAACTGAAAGCGAAATTCGGAGATACGATCTATGTCATTACAGATATTTGTCTGTGCGCCTATACAGAAAGCGGTCACTGCGGACTGATCAAAGACGATTACGTCGACAACGACAGTTCACTCGATGTACTTTCAAAGATGGCCCTCACTCATACCCAAGCCGGCGCCGACATGGTTGCGCCGAGTGATATGATGGATGGAAGAGTAGCTGCGATAAGAGCATTGCTCGATATGAACGGTTATGAGAACACACCGATCATGTCGTACTCCACCAAGTTTGCATCAGCCTACTACGGTCCATTCCGCGAAGCAGCCGATTCAGCCCCCGGCAAAGGCGACCGCAAATCCTATCAGATGGATTCGCGCAATTTACGTGAAGCCGTAAGAGAAGCCGTCATCGACGAACAGGAAGGGGCAGACATGGTTATGGTAAAGCCTGCGCTTGCATATCTGGATGTCATCCGTGCCGTCCGCGAAGCGACATCGGTGCCATTAGCATGTTATAATGTTTCAGCAGAATACACCATGGTAAAAACCGCTGCAGCAGCGGGTTTGATAGATGAGCAGAGAATTGTGATGGAAAATATGTATGCATTTGCGAGAGCGGGGGCGGATGTGATAATTACATATCATGCCCGCGACATTGTAGAAAACGGCTGGCTATAGCAAGTCTCTTCTGACTTACTCTTTTTTTTAGGTCAAGGGTCAAAGGTCAAAGGTCACGCAGTACGACTTCTCATAGCCTGCATTCCACCTCCAAATCCCGCAGGGATATCTGCGGATTTTCTGCGTCTTCTGCGCAAATCTGCGGGAGATAAATCCACCTGAATTATTTCTGGCAGAATTACGTTTGCCATGTCAGCCCCGTAGGGGCGACCTGTTTGTAGAATGTAATTCGTCAAGGTCCAAATAGCCCCGTAGGGGCGGCCTGTGATTTGCCGAGCAACCACCTATGAAATATATATATTTGCATGAATCAATTAATCAAATTGATTTTTTTTTCAATTCCAGGTCTACATGAATTCACAGGTCGCCCCTACGGGGCTGATCGAATGTCCTTCCATTCCATTCTACAAACAGGTCGCCCCTACGGGCCTGTGTTATTAATTAACTATAGTCTTACAAAAACTAACACTTACATTAATTCACTCAATCCCGTAGGGATTTCTGCGGATTTTCTGCGTCTTCTGCGCTCCCGATAGCTATCGGGATCTGCGGGAGATAAATCCACCTGAATTATTTCTGGCAGAATTACGTTTGCCATGTCAGCCCCGTAGGGGCGACCTGTTTGTAGAATGTAATTCGTTAAGGTCCTATTAGCCCCGTAGGGGCGGCCTGTGATTTGCCGAGCAACCACCTATGAAATATATATATTTGCATGAATCAATTAATCAAATTGATTTTTTTTTCAATTCCAGGTCTACATGAATTCACAGGTCGCCCCTACGGGGCTGATCGAATGTCCTTCCATTCCATTCTACAAACAGGTCGCCCCTACGGGGCTGTGTTATTAATTAACTACAGTCTTACAAAAACTAACACTTACACTAATTCACTCAATCCCGCAGGGATTTCTGCGGATTTTCTGCGTCTTCTGCGCAATTCTGCGGGAGAGAAATCCACATGAATTATTTCCCCGCAGAATTGCGCAGAAGACGCAGAAAATCCGCAGATTTTTTTTTGTGAATTAAATCACCTGCTACCTTGACTTTTACCCACTTTGTTTGTTAATCCGAAAAGTGACCTTTGACCTCTGACCTTTGACCTTGTTTGTTTGAAAAAAAACAGTCGCCAATCGCCACAGGAGCCTCAAAAAACCCTATATTCACCCCAGTAATTCTAAAAAAATCCCCATCCCAATTATGGAACGTCAAAATGAGGTGTTGGACAATGTGATCATCAAATTTGCCGGTGATTCAGGTGACGGTATGCAGCTTACCGGAACTCAATTTACCAACACAGCTGCGTTGTTTGGAAATGACCTGAGTACTTTTCCTGATTTCCCCGCTGAGATCCGTGCCCCGCAAGGGACGCTAGCCGGAGTTTCCGGTTACCAGTTGCATTTCGGAAGTGTTGAAATATTTACTCCCGGCGATTTTTGCGATGTGCTTGTTGTTATGAATGCAGCAGCATTGAAAGCAAATCTGAATTTCCTTCGCAAAAGTGGAACGCTTATCGTTAACACCGATGGCTTCGATCCGAAAAATTTACGTCTTGCAAATATTCCTGAAGCAGAAAATCCGCTGGAGAATCATTCGCTGGATAATTATAAAGTGATCAGAATGGACGTGACGAAAATGACACGTGCCGCTCTGGAAGGTTCTGACCTTGGTGTGAAAGAGATCGATCGCGCGAAGAATATGTTCGTACTGGGATTCCTGTACTGGATGTATAACCGTGAGATGACTCACACATTGAAATTCCTCGAAGAGAAATTCGGAAAGAAACCGGATATCCTTGATGCGAACGTAAAGGTGTTGAAGGCAGGATACAATTTCGCTGAGACGAGAGAAGAAATGAGTACTCGTTACACGATCAATCCTGCGAAGATCGCTGCGGGAACTTACCGCAACATGATGGGTAACCAGGCTGCTGCACTTGCATTGATCGCTGCATCACAAAAATCAGGACTACAATTATTTTACGGAACATATCCGATAACACCTGCATCCGATATTCTTCACGAATTATCGAAGCAGAAAAATTTCGGAGTAAAAACATTTCAGGCAGAAGATGAGATCGCTGCTATCTGTTCTGCTATAGGCGCAAGCTTCGGCGGATCGTTAGGCGTGACGGCATCATCAGGTCCGGGTATCGCTTTGAAAGCGGAGGCCATGGGACTTGCATTGATGCTTGAACTTCCATTGGTGATCATCAACGTACAACGTGGTGGACCATCGACAGGATTACCAACGAAGACAGAACAGAGTGACTTGATGCAGGCATATCACGGAAGAAACGGTGAAGCACCGATTCCTATCGTAGCAGCAGCAACGCCATCAGATTGTTTCAATATGGTGTATGAAGCATGTCGTATTGCCATCATGTCTATGTCGCCGGTGATCATGTTGTCTGACGGATACATTGCCAATGGCGCCGAGCCATGGATGTTCCCGAAAGCATCAGACTTGAAACCGATTCCTGTAAAGTTTGCAAAAGAAAAAAATGCAGGCGAAAAATTCCTTCCATACAAACGTGATGAAAATCTTTCGCGTCCGTGGGCAATTCCGGGAGTGAAAGGTCTTGAGCATCGTATTGGTGGAATTGAAAAGCAGCACGAAACAGGAAACATCAGCTACGAAGCAGCGAACCATGAGTTCATGGTTAAGATGCGCGAAGCGAAAGTGGAGAAGATTGCTGACAATATTCCTGCACAGGATATAGAAGTAGGAACCGACAAAGGGAAATTACTGATACTTGGTTGGGGAAGTACATTCGGAGCCATCAAGAGTGCAGTGCTTCAGGCACGCGCAAAAGGTCTGGATGTATCGCATGCACACGTTCGTTACATCAAACCTTTCCCGAAAAATCTGGGCGAGATACTATACGGTTTCGAACACGTCATCATTCCTGAATTGAACAGCGGACAATTGATCAAAATTCTTCGTGATAAATTCCTAATTCCTGCAGAAGGGCTGAACAAAGTGCAGGGAATGCCTTTTACAGCGGAGGAAATCCTGACTAAGATCGAAGCTCATTTTGGAAATGGTAAGTTGGTAAGTTGAGAATGAAGTGACAATTACTATAATTAGAAATGAAGTAGAGTGAAGTGAAATTATAAAGTAAAAAGAGAAGTAAAAGGAAGTAGAATAGTTTTACCTGTTACTTCTCTTCACTTCTACTCACTAAAAAGTCACCAAATAGTAATTAGTAAAAAAATCAAAAAAGCCAAAAGGCTTAAAAAATATAAAGTATGGATCCAGTAGTAGAAAAGTTCACAAACAAAGATCTCGTAACCGATCAGGAAATCAGGTGGTGTCCCGGTTGCGGCGATTACTCCATAGTTAAACAAGCACAAACGGTAATTCCTGAGTTGGGAATACCACGTGAAAATATAGTATTCATTTCCGGTATCGGATGTTCTTCGCGTTTTCCGTATTATATGGAGACGTATGGTATGCATTCCATTCACGGGCGTGCGACAGCGATTGCGAGTGGACTGAAAGGTTCGCGTCCGGAGTTGAGTGTATGGATCGTGACCGGTGATGGTGATGCATTGTCTATCGGTGGTAATCACACGATCCACATGTTACGCCGTAATTTCGACGTGAACATTTTATTGTTCAACAATGAGATCTACGGATTAACGAAAGGACAATACTCACCGACATCAGAGCAGGGAAAAGTAACGAAGTCGACACCGATGGGTTCGATCGATCATCCGTTCAATCCGATTGCGCTTTGTATGGGAGCAGATGCAACGTTCGTTGCAAGAAGCATGGACCGTGATCCAAAACATCTGCAAGCGATCCTACGCCGTGCAAACGATCACAAAGGTGCCAGCTTCGTAGAGATCTACCAGAACTGCAACGTATTTAATGATGGAGCTTTCGAAGTCTTCACAGAAAAATCGTCGAAGAAAAATTTTCATGGAAAACGGCAAGCCGTTGATCTTCGGTGAAAACTCCGACAAAGGAATCCGCCTTGACGGTTTCACTCCAACCATAGTAGACCTCACAGCCACCGGCGCATCCGCCAACGACATGTGGATCCACGACGAGACCGACAGAGTAAAAGCCGGCATCCTCAGTCGTTTCTTCGACAATCCTAAAAATCCAAATCATTTACCACGTCCGTTCGGTGTGTTCTATGTTGAGAAAAGGGAGTGTTATGAGGATTCGATGACTAAGCAGATTAATGATGCTCGCAGCAAAAAGGGCGACGGGGATCTTGATGCTTTGTTGAGAGGGCGGGAGACTTGGACGGTGAATTGAGGTGTATAAAATTTACTAAAATGGTTTTGTTTAATCAATTTATTTAGTGGAAACGGAAGATCTTTGTAAAATTAAAATCTCTAGACTTAATAATTTTGGACAGGCCAAGTCATTGAGAGTAAATTATGTGAAATTCTTAACGAAATTAAAAGTGATAGACATAAAGCTTATAGCTATTATCTTAGAGGTTTATATTTAAACAATGACTCCAGATACACTCGGAAAGAAAAAATTGCCAATTGCTTTGTTTGCGGGCTCTTTGAAAACGGAAGAAGCAGAGAGTTTTTAAGGAATATAGTTTTCTGCATTCTTGATATTGATAAATTAGGGAGTGAAAAAACTAATTGAGGCAAAGGAATTTTATTAAGAGATTCATTTGTTTTTGCCCTATGGAATCTCTTCTAGAGATGGTTTAAAGGGTCTTGTTTATTTTAAAATATGAATTTGATTTAATTGATTTAGATATACATACTGTGCATAAATTGCATTTATTCAATTGCAAAATTACTTTATTCAACAATATGGAATAGTTTTAGATAAAAGTGGAAATGATATTACAAGGCCTTGTTTTTTATCTTATGAGCCAGATTTGATATTAAAAAAACAATTTGATCCATTTGTTGTAACTAAAGAGATTAATACTAAAATTAAAAAAGTGAAGTTTTTCATTTATCTGGAAAATCCAAGTCTCTTTTGAATGAAAGTTGTTTTGTATAGTACTTTCGAAAAAACAAAGTCTTTGATAGAAAACGATGAAAGATATTATTTCTTATCTTACCAAGAATTCTAAATCTATTACCTTCACGTACGATAATTGGCTTAAAGTAGCACTTGCAATATCTAGTACATTTAGTTTTGATGCTTGATCTAAATATTTTATTCAACTTAGTATGTTAGATAAAGATAAATACAACGAAGGAATTGTTTGAATTTACTTATTAATTGTTATTCGAATTCTAGAGGTCAAATAGGTTTTAACACAATAATACATTTGGCATGTGAATTAGGATTTAAATATAAAAATATAAACGCGGGAAGTACCTACATGGCGTAGAATTCTCTAAGGTCATGAATGTCACTTGTTAATCGGGAGGAGCTCCCAATAGTTTGAAAAGCCAATGACTTTGTCAGATTATGGTAAATCAATCAGGGACTTTCCGCTTTTTTGTACTAGGAAAAATTAGATGAATATTTTACAGATGAAAAATAATTCTCATTTTATGTAGGATTAGAGCTAAGCTTGCTAAACAAAGAGGCCAAAAACATCTAATTCATTTGCTTTCGGCTGATGAACATTTCAATTATCATTTGAATGCCGAGAGAAATAATAACTTGGTAAACGATGAAATTCTTCTGTTAAACAGCTTATTACCTAGCAGAAAGAAATGGAAAAAGCTGAACAAAAAAAGCAGATATTCAAGTAATGGCCAGAGAATTAATTCAATTGACAATGTTGTAAATTCTTTATTGGTAACAATTAAATTTTACAAAATAAATTTTCCCAATGAACCATTTTTAAATAGCCTAAATTCATTTATTAATAATTTACGAATGGCTATTAATTCATCGGACTATACAATAAAAAGCCCTGTAGTTTTGCCTAGACTGAAAAGCAAAATTAACAATTTTAAAATATTTGCCGACCAATATCATTTAGTTTAACTTAAAAGATAGGATAATAATAAGTTTAACAAATCAATATTTAACCGATCTTTTTTGATGATTTTTTCATTCTAGTTCATTTGCATTTAGATCAGTTCGTAGAGAAGAAGCAAAAAAAGATAGTCAATCACCACAGTGCAATTGAAGCTATTAACGAATTATAAAAAAGGTATAGAGGAAAAAGATTGTGGGTTGCTGAGTGTGATATAAGTAAGTTTTTTGATTCAGTACACCATAAAATAGTAAAGACTCAATTTAAACGAATGATAAAGTTGGTTAAAAAAACAAACCTAACGATTATGATTCAAGAGCTGAAGCTGTATTTTACAAATATTTAGATTCGTATTCCTTTTGTAAAATGTTTTGCCCTTAAATTGGGCAAATCATACGGGTATTGGGAAAGGCATAAAATGCCTTTAGGAGAATTTGGGTGTGGGTTAAGTGGGCTTGATTAAAAAGAAATATTTTTAAAAATTTTAATGTTGCAAGATTGGTATTCCGCAAGGGGGTGCACTATCTGGGTTAATTGCAAATTTAGTTCTAGATTTTGCAGACAGAAAAATGCAAAGTCTTAATGACTCAAAATTGTTATATGTACGATTTTGTGATGATATGATCATAATACATCCTTCTAAAAAGAAAGCAATTGAAGCGTCGAAAAACTTACTATAAAGCATTGGAAGAGTTGCATTTAATTTCTCATGAATTTGTTAAAATCTTGTAAATGATTCGCGTAATGCATTAAAGCAATTTTGGAATAGCGAATTGAAATCGAAGAGTCCATATATGTGGTCTTCTAATTATTCCAACAGTTTTCAATGGTTTGGATTTGTAGGATATGAAATACATTACACAGGTCAGATAAGAGTAAGGAAAAGTTCAATATTAAAAGAGAAGACAAAGCAAAAAGAAGTTGTAAATAACATTCTGAAAGCAATTAAATTTGGGAAAAGGAAGAGTGATCAAACAGTTCAAGAATCTGCAATTAATAGATTGATTGGAATGTCAGTTGGTAGGATTAATATGAATGATTTTGACAAAGTTGAAAATGATATGTGTTGGGTAAATGGATTTCTAAAGTTAAATGATAATCCACATGTAAGAGCTCAATTAAAAGATTTAGATAAATGTAGGGCAAAGCAATTTTCAAAATTGATTAGGGAGACAAAGAAAATCTCAAATGGAATGCCAATTAAAGTTCGAAATAGGATTAGTAAAGTTGCATTTTGCCCAATAAATGGAATTTCGGAAAAGCAATCGTTACAAATTAGAAATTTATTGCAAAAGAGTGAAATCCTTGACATGAATTTTTATGTAAACTCCAAAGTAGATTTTGAAGAATTAAATTGGGACTTAATTCTTGGTATAGAATTCATTGAAATTAAAGAAGAAATATTATATTTATTATTAAATGCAAAACAAATCAAGGGCCCATTATTTTACGGCAAGCCATATAGCTATTTTTATCATGTAATAGAAAAGAAGGTATAATTAATTGCAAGCATCAAAATATTGAACTTGATTTCATTTTCCAGTTCGGAAAGTTATTCGGAAATGAGCTGAGAATTTTAAATATGCCTAAAACCTCGTGTGTCATTCCCCTCGCAGTTAGGAAGATCACAAAAATTACAATTGTCTTGTGATAATAATTAATAACTTCTTGGCGTAAAGACCCTTGATGTGATGCGAAATTGAATTATTGTGCTAAACTCCGATTAACATTCAGTAGAACGGCTTAGAATTATATTTAAATAGTCTAGAACAAGATAATTATGTTAAACTTACTCCAAGTACTCTCAATTTGGCAATTGACTGGAGACTTAAAAGGAGCCTATTTATAGGCTATTTGATAATGTCAAATGGCTGGATAATTTTTGAAACGGGTGAGATCATGCTTAGTTGTTTTAATAATTTCAGAAATTATCCTGATGAAATGATTGGAGATAAGGAGGAAGGTCATGCTATTATTGGTGCAAATGATGGTGATGGAAACTTAAACGCTATTATTTACGAGTCTGGAATGGATGCTTATATAATGTCTGCTACAAATGTCATTACTGAAAAAGTGGTATCAGATTTTAAAGCTACTTGTGCATTAAAAATAAATCATCCTACATTATTTGGCTTAGAATTGTCAAAGAAAATTCCTTTTGTTTCTTCTGGATTGGAAGGGAATTGCAACTATTCTGAATCACGAATTAAATTCTTGGATAATCAATTGAGTCAAAATAGAAGATTCAGTTCTATCGATTGGAAGAATGATCCTAATGCAAAAGTATATTTATCCCAAATAACAATGGGCATAGAGATCTTTTTAAAACTTGAAAAATATAAGCATCAGCAAGAATATCGAATGGTATGGTTTTCAAATAGAGCTATAAAAGAATCAATTATAATACAGTGCCCAGAAGCTATTGAGTATTGCGAAAGGTTGATTTTTTGATAATTATAATTTTAAAAGTATTGTTTGCCTCGTTTTACCTAGAGATTAATCGGTTTTGATTTAGAATTATTATTTACATTTGTCAAGTTGTTCTCAAAACACACAGTTCTAAGATAGTTGTTCCGGAATTCAAACGTCGAACGGGTTTGGTTAAAGTTTAATAGAAGGCTTTTAAAGCAAGTTTCTTATGGATTTTTCTAATATCATTTATGTCATTCGATTCTAACTATATATTCATTCCGTTTCAAGACACTCCTTTTAATTAAATTTAAAGAAATGGTAGAAGTAATTGGTGAAACAAATCCATTATATGTCAAGGAATTAACTAATGGTGGAATTCCTTGGGATTTTATTATTCCAACAATTATTGCAATTGTTACCACATCGATTGTTGTATACGATAGAGTAAAAAAGGCAAAGATATCAGCTAAGCTTCTTAGTTTTGCTTATTCCCCGCAAGCAAGTTTTATAAGTCAAAATCTACATGGTCAACCTATTTCATTAAGTGGGCAACAGTATTTCTTGAAATTATCTTTTCAGGTAACAGGGAAGAATTATTTCTTCTCGGATGTTATGATTGATGTAAAGTATCTTAACGATAACAATATATATCGAGCGAAAATATTTTGGAATAAACCTATAACTTGAGTTTTGTTGGTGGAACAATATATGATATCAATATTCCTCAAGACGAATTTTTAGCTTTTAATAACATGCTTCCTGTAGATAAGGTTACTTTTAAGTATATTACTTTCATAGTTGAAGAAAATAGAAACAGATATAATAACTGATATTTTCATTAGATTTGATGATCCAAGTGGTAAAACCAAAAGCCTGAGGCAAATAAAGTGTTTGAAACAGATACATTAAGAATGCTCTTTGACAGAGAAATATTTATTCAAAGATAAATTAAATTTGAATAATATAAAAAAGGTAAACTTAACTCATCAAGAGAATTTCAATAGGGGATTTAGTTGGTCGTTACTAACTCGAATGAAATTTAGTTTTTCGTTTTAATTTTAAGGCTGGAATAAGCTTTCTAAATAAAACTTTTAATAAGTATACTAATGGATAAATGCAAGTTATTCGAATACATTTCCGAAGAAGTATGGAACATCATTTCTGAAAATCATGAACAAGGGAATAGATTGGATGAAAGAGGTATTACAAGCCTAAATATTATTGGTGAAATTCAGTCTATTATTCGAAGTCAAAAATATTTTCTGTATTTGCACAAAAATCAATAAAGGAGACTAAAAGAGGGGGGTGATCTTGAGCTATATGTCGAAAAAGTCATAACCAATTTCATAGAATTCTTCTTCAGTCAAAAATAATGGAGATTAATAGGGACTTTTAAAAAGTTGAATAAGGAATCAGGCCGATCGGGAATAAAACAGTATGATACACTTTCTTCTTATGCGAAAGAAATTAATTCAAAAGCATTGTATTTAATGTATAATGGTTATCATGGATTTAAGTGTAGCGAAACGGATTGTGCTGGAAATCATGACGAAAAGCAATATGGTTGTGCTATTCTAGAGGTGAATTATATTAAAACTCATTGTGAAAAAATATAAACGGTGTATTAGGAAATGAAAATTGCCCAAAACCGTATGGCAAACCTTGAGATTTTTAACCTGTTGTATTGATAATGGAATGGAAGAATTTAAGCTATATAGAAAGGATGAAATAGATATGGATCCTTTCTTTAAAAAATTATTTGCACCAGAAGATATAATTAGTTATGCAACTCCGCAGCAATTCGGTAATAATATCAGAACTATAGAAAATAATAGCATCCAAAAAAAAGGGATGGAATCCAGCTGGGAGAGTAATAATTAGTCAGAAAAAATGGAAATAAATCCTGATGGAACATTGGAAATATAACTACATGCAAGGCTGATATTTAATTATACATAACCTTTAACCATACTTTGCAATTAAGCAAACGAAAATAATGCTTCTAACGCATGCTTGGTGAAAGTTATGCATAAGTTTTCCAAGCCTTTTGACATCAAGTGAATCAGTTATACGATACTCAATCGGGTAATTCGTACGATTCAAGAGTACGACGTGCCCGGCACCAAGGCTAACCATTAATCGTTATTGTATTTACAGATTTCTAAAATTAATCGGTTTTCAACCACTGCCAATTTATTTAATCATGGAGAAAACAATCAGATGAAACACGACCTGGTGATTTTATATGGGTGTTTGCTACAAAAGAAAGAATGTACTATCTTCGATTCAGTGGAATAGGGTGCTCGGCAAAAAGGCTAAACGTTATGTGGAATGCTTTCGCTTATTAGGTTACATTATTATTAAATTCAACGTAAAATGAAAAATTATTTAATACTTCTTTTTCTCTTTGTGATTGGAAATGGAACAGCGCAGAATATTCACATACCTGATACTAATTTTAAAGCAGCACTTGTTGGCGACTCTATTATTAACACCAATGGCGATGGGGAAATACAAACAACAGAGGCAAGTTTTTTTTCGGGTGGAATAAATGTAAGCAATAAAATGATTTCTGATTTAACCGGTATTGAAGAATTCACAAGGATTACCTTCTTAGATTGTTCATACAATGATCTTACGAGTTTAAATGTGACAGCAAATACCGCTCTTACCAGTTTGTTCTGTAATAATAATTATTTAACCAGTTTAAACGTAACAGCCAATACTGCTCTTGCTCAATTATTCTGCTACGTTAATCAGCTAACAGGTCTGTATCTTCCTTCCGGTACAAATCTTACTGATTTACGATGTTCGGTCAATCAATTAACAAGTTTAGATCTTACTGCTGATCCTGCTGTTACTTATTTAGATTGTTACAGCAATCAATTGACAAGTTTAAATCTTACTGCTAATACTGCTCTTACTTATTTAGATTGTTACAACAATCAATTGAACAGCTTAAATCTTTTGGCTAACACGTCTCTTAGTCAATTATACTGCCCCTACAATCAATTAACGGATTTAAATCTTTCCAATAATACTGCTCTTACTTTATTGTACTGTAATAATAATCAATTGATAAGCTTAGATGTTTCTCCCAACACCTCTCTTGAAAGGTTAGATTGTTACAACAATTATTTAATGAATTTGAATCTTCCCGCAGGCACATCTCTTTTTACGTTGAATTGTTACAGTAACGAATTAACGACCTTGAATTTTTCAGCTAGTACTGGCCTTGCTTATCTGAGCTGTTCACTAAATCAATTAACAAGTATTGATCTTTCTTCTAATACCGCACTTGTATCATTTGGATGCACCAATAATCTTTTAACAAGCTTGAATATAAAGAATGGCCATAATACATCAATTGCAAATTTTGCTGTTTTTAACAATCCTTTTCTCAGATGCATTGAAGTCGATGACTCCGCATATTCAAATACATCATCACATTGGTTTAAAGATGCCTTTGCAGTTTACAATACCAATTGTAGTACGGTAGGAATAGAAAGTAATTTGAGCTCTTCTTTTCAGGTTTATCCAAACCCTTTTCAGAATCAAATAAAAATAAGTAACGCAGAAAAGGAGAGGCAATTCTTTATGACATTGCCGAGAAAGAAATTCTTCGTCAAGCTATATTTGGTGAACAAGCAGAACTCAATACAGTAATACTGTCTTCGGGTTTTTATATGCTTCACTACTCAGACGGAAAGACGACTGCTAACTTTAAAATGTCGAAACCGTAATCGGGAGAAGCACATTTGCGCTAATATTAGATTTCAAACATTTATCCATTGTCTTTCAGAGTTTATTAATAAATTTAAATCAATTTGTGGTTTTCGATCAGCTTTAACTCAGCTCGAGAAACCAGGTGAAAAAGGATTTTTGATGATCTGTTGACCAATAAATGTGATTATAGAAGGATATGTTTGCGGACGGAAGGATAAGTGGTAATTATTTTTGTACTTTCGATTTCGAAGTTATCAAGCAACATTCCTCTTAGGAAGCTTTACGGCAAAATGATGTTTTTATGGCGGAGCGATGTCTGATAACTTGGTCCAATAAAAAATAATATTTGGAATGAAGCAAATAATTTTCCCCGTATGCATTTTTAGTTTTCATGTTGCAATTGCAAGGGATCTTCTTTTACATGATAAACTCACCTTTGAAATAGAGAAACTTATTCAATCTCCAGAAGATTCATCTCGCCTCGTCGACATACTCGTAAAAGGTGATTCGGAAGAGATAAAGTTTTTCATGGAATCTAATAATGGTATTTATAAATATACTGTAGGAAGAATATCTTCGGTCAGAATTCCGGTTTCTAAAATTACGGCACTCGCTTCTTTGTCATCAGTTGTCAAGCTGAACTATCATGATTTTGAAAAAGATTTTTTGTGCAACGATACTGCAAGAAGAAAAAACAATGTCGATCTGGTTCAGTCGGGACATTCTCCACTCGGACAAGCCTACACAGGTAAGAATGTGATCATCGGACTCTACGAGCCACTCGACAGGCATCATCCGGATTTTCAGGATAGTCTTGGACGAACGAGAATATTGTATTGCTGGGCGACGCGTGACAGTTCAGGAACTCCTCCGTCAGGTTTTGGATATGGAACGGAATATTCTTCTGCCGACATCGACAACGGCCTGGCTGATTCAACTCTTTCAGGAACTGATCATGGAACGGCGTGCGCAGGTGTTGCATGTGGTAATTCACGTGCGAACGGACTCAGCATGGGAATGGCACCGGATGCGAATATTATTGTAGCGACCAGTCTTGTGGATGGCCTTAAATATATTTTCGACAAAGCATCTTCGTTGGGAAAGCCTTGTGTGATCAGTCTTTCTGTGGGGGCATGGAACTCGCCCTTCTCATATTTTGAACAAGGTCTTTACATCGAAATTATGGACTCTTTGGTTGTAGCTCAACCGGGAAGATCAATTGTGGTGGCAAATGGAAACACGGGAAATGAATATATGCATTATCGTTATACTTCTACTTCGGATACGTTGGAGGCATTTTCAAGTGGAATGATACTTTCCGGGGACACGGCTTTGCTCAAAGGTATCCGGTTTTCTTATTCCGCTTATAAAGATTCAATGACAAATCCTACGCCTTCATTCGTTACTCGCTTTATGAGTTTTGATTCTTTGGTTAATGAAATTGATTTTATGCTTTGCGGAGATTCATCTCTTCCTTCTTCTACATGGAACCATAAAGTTATTGCAGGAAGATTGGTCGATCAAAATTTTGGAGTCATGTATATTTTCAAGCAGCATTTATATGGACCAATATATCCCGATCATTCCATGCCGAATTGTGATTCATTAGGAACATATTTCTGGAAATTGAAAGTTACCGGACAGGGTGAAGGAGATTTTATGCGCGTCCGTACAACAGACATTGTTCCATCAATACAACAGTATCCCGATCAACAACATTACATGTTTCCTGACAACATGTGTAATCTGAATGGATATGCAGTCTCTGAAAAAGTGATCAGCGTCGGCTATGCGCAAAGCAGAGCATCTCATGTCGACTACTATGGAAATCTTGTCACTGATCCCAATGCTCATCCTGACGAGTTAACAACAAGTTCCGGTCATGGTCCTACTTTGAAGGGAGTATTAAAACCAGATATCGTTGCTACTGCGAATTATGTAATGACTGCATTGCCAATATCGCGTCAGGCAGATGCAATTGCGAACTTTCCGTATTCTGTTGATCAGGGAGCTTTCCATACTAAAGAAGGAGGCTCATCAATGGCGGCTCCTCTTGTGGCCGGAGGTGTTGCTTTGTTCTTTGAAAAATATCCGAATGCCACTTGGCTCGATGTAAAAAATGCGATCATTAATTGTCCCAAACAAGATTCATTTACAGGAACAAATCTTCCGGATAATTTTTGGGGCTACGGAAAATTTAATGCTTTTGGATTGCTTACTAATTGCGCGCCTGATTATGTTTCTGAATTGCATCAATTTTTTTCTGAAGTATATCCTAATCCGTCTTCAGATAAAGTGCACTTCAGATTAACGAGAAAAGAAAACAAGATCGATCTTTTCGTTTTTTCTTCAGATGGAAAACTGGTGCGTAAAGTTAATTCAATGACGCCAACAAACGAATTAATTGTCGATGGTCTTAATCCCGGAATTTATTTTTATCGGATCAATATAGAAGAATCAGTTGAGTCCGGAAAATTTGTTTTGATAAACTAATTGCGCGCTCGGCGAATGTTGTACGGAAATAAATACTGCATTTGAAAATTGGTGTAGACATCAAGCGTCATTCCGCCGCATCGCAGCATTGCAGTTGGGCGAATAAATAAAATCGCAATAATTAGTACTAACTTCCGGACGGAATGACACATAATGGGACAATATTGAACTAATGTTCTAAATTTCCGCTTGAAATTCTCCCGATCGGAGAAGTTACAGGAAAACATGAAATAATTTCTCATAAACAACAGGCTATATTAGTTTTAGAGATAAAAGTAATTGTTTCCTTAAAAATTAAATTATCAATGAATATAAAAAAGATTCGGAGAGCAAGAATTTTTACGTTGATTATATTTTTTGTTTGTATGTTCTGTTGCAAGGTCACAGTTTTCTACATATCATAATTTCCCCGAACAATTTGCAGCATGGGGATATCTGGAATTTGGATCGTCGTCTCAATGCGTAAATAATGTTTGTGATACTGAATTGGTTTATCAGCAATCGTTTGATATTATGATTGCAGGGAATTCATACCATCAGCTGTTTAAAGATGGAATGTATATCGGCGGTCTTCGGGAAGATAGCAGTGCTAAGCGAATTTATTATTTTCCTTTTAATGATGTAACTGAATATCTTCTATATGATTTTAACGTATCAGTAGGAGATACCGTTCATACTTACACTATCATTTGCGGTGGTATTACCGCGACTGTCACTTCTATCGATTCAACGAATCAGTTCTCTCCGGATTATCGGAAGTTCATCCATTTTCAAGCACCTGTTTCAGATTGGGTGGAAGGAATCGGTTGTGTGGGAGGACTTCTCGCTCCGGGATGCAATGGAGTTGATTTTAGCTGGGAATTGATCTGCTTTAAAGTGGATTCAAATTTAATTTTATCAGGAAGTACCCCCGCAGTTGATTGTGATATTATTAATTCGGTAAAGAACAATTCATCTGTACAGAATAAACTTTATCCAAGTATAATAGAAAGAGGGTCGCCAATGCATATTAGCATTAAAGATCCTGATGGTGCTCAGCTGATAATATCTAATACGATCGGAAAGATTATAAAGCGGGAGAAATTGAAGTCAGCATTATCTGATATTTTAACAGATGACATTCCAACAGGAATATTTACAGTTACAATTGTATCTTCAAATGGAAGAATTAGTCTGGGAAAAGTTATAGTGGTTGAAAAATAAATTTAATATGCCATCGAAAATTTGTTTCAATGATAAAATATTTTATCATGAATATTCGAAATGCAACAATAGATTAGGTCCTTAAGACTTATCTTCCCTCTCCACAAACTCCTTCAATCCACTCAATACTTTATCCCACCCTTTAACCGAGCGCTCATATCTTTCTTCTGCACCTTCGCCTTGTCCAACGTCATCGGAAATGGATAACCGGGTTTTGCCATTTTCATATGTGAGTTGATCTGTGACCGTTGAAGTTGTAGGATGATCACCGTCTGAATTAATCAGATTATATTTTAATAATTTCTCCGGTTCAATCTCTAAAATGATTCCGTTCATTTCAATTTTTTTGACCAGCATGATCCTTCCTTCAAAAATTATCGGACTTCCTTTTTTCCAATCGGAATGCACTTCACAATTGAAAAAATATTCTTTGGTCTTTTCAGGATTCGTTAGTGCGTCCCACACTTCTGCAGGAGTAGCGTTTATTGTAATTTCTTTTTTTACGATGAAATCTTTCATGCAGGTTTTTATATGTTATTTGGTAAAAAAAGATGCCATTCGCGTATTTTATTTATAACAAAAATCCTTTAAATTGTGCTATGCAAATAAGAAATGCAAACTTGAAAGATGTTGAATCAATTTTTATGATTGAAACAGCTTGTTTCCCTGCCAACCAGGCAGCTTCGTTGAATACTTTCTCCGAAAGACTAAAAGTCTACCCGAATCATTTTTGGCTTATTGAAGATGGCGTACAAATTGTGGGATTTATAAATGGAATGGTAAGCGACAACGATATTATAAAGGATGAAATGTTCAAGTATCCGGAATTGCACAATGAAGATGGAGCCTGGCAATCTGTTTTTGGACTGGCAGTTTTACCTGAGTTTCAAAATCGTGGGTTAGCGGGAAAATTGTTGGAGCATTTATTTGAGGTTTCAGCTCAAAATAAACGAAAAGGTGTTGTCCTGACTTGCGAGAAACATCTTATTTCATATTATGAGAAATTTGGATTTGTCAATGCTGGATTGTCTGCATCTGTTCATGGGGGTGATGTTTTTTATGATATGAGAAAATTATTGTAATGCCAGACAGGGTAATGATAAGAAGAAATTAACCAAGTACTTTGAAATTATGAGAATCGTTTGTTAACTTCGTTTAGCCTTATTCTGAATTTATCAATGAGCGGATTTATTCAAATAGGAATATACTGCTAAAACATTTATTAAAATGAAATATATTTTACAACTCTGCTTCCTACTCGCTTTTTCTCCGCTTTGTAACGCACAATACGTCACCATTCCGGACACTAATTTTTTAAACAGGATTAATTTGTATGTGCCATCAGCAGTTGTGGGAAACACAATTGATACAACGGATGCGGCTCTTCTTTCGCTTCAGGTTATGAGTTTGCAAAATGCAGGTATCAGTGATATTACAGGAATAGAATATTTTCATGGCTTAATTGAATTAAATTGTCAGGACAATAATCTTACTTCTCTTCCGCGGAGATTGCCTGCTTTGCAAATATTGAATGTAGGCTATAATCCGATATCCGTAATCGATACATTGCCACTTACACTACGTAACTTTTATGCTGTAAATTGTGGATTGACGGAAATTGCTTCATTTCCTGATTCAATTTCTGACCTGCTAATCGGAGTAAATAATCTGACTTCTCTACCGACCTTGCCACATTTTCTTTTCACCTTGGATTGTGGAGACAATTTGATTGACTCTTTGCCTGAACTTCCACCATTTATTCAGGTATTGGTTTGCACACGTAATCGTCCTCAGTGTTTGCCAACTTTACCGGACACTCTTCAGCAACTTTATGCCTACCAAACTGCAACTTGTTTACCTAACCTTCCCAGTCATTTGGGGTTATCGGATATCGGTTTTCAGGTTTGCGATAGTAATTTTGTTTGCCCCCCATTAACCAACAATTTTGCAAATCAAAAACAGAATTCTGAATTCGAAATATTCCCTAACCCTTCACAAGGTAATTTTACAATTAAAATGAATAGTGAAATGTTTGCAGGGAAAATGGAGTTATTTAGTTTATCGGGAGTAAAAGTATTTGAAACAACTATATTAAACACTCTGCAGTTTATAGACTATAAACTTTTACCGGGGGTTTATTTCATTCGAGTATTGGATGAAAAAAGGCAGTTGACTTCGAAATTAATTGTAAACTAGAATGAAAGACCTATCGTTTATAATAAAATATGGCCTGTTAATTTTGATTTGCCTGTCTGCTAAATCAACTCAAGCTCAATCCACAGGCTTACAATTAAAAAGCAAGCATGAATTAAACATCTCAATTTCATTCGGAGCAGCACTCCCTCTTGGTAAGTTTTCCGAATTTGTAGATCGTGATCAGTTTACATATCCTGCGAATATTATTGGTGGAGCAATGACTGGAACCAATGGTAAGATCGAAGGGCAATATTATTTCTCGGAGAAGATCGGATTTGTTTTAAGTGCAGGTAAAATTTCCAGTAAAATCAGGGCAGTTACATATGATCAGCTTTATCCCTGGAGAGGTCCGACTTTAGGTGGTGGTAGTTCTTCTGCATCGTTTGAATATAATTCCACAACTTGGAATGCTATGAATTTGCTTGCCGGTTTTACGACACGAATTAAATATGGAACTGCGAATATTGATCTGAAAATTTTAGCCGGATATCAGCAACTCAAGTCGCCTGAAATAGTGATCAATGAAGAAATTAAATGGTGGATGGGTGGTGTTGGTAGCGGGATCAATACAATGAGATCTTTTCAGAAGGGACTAATTGCTGAGAATCTTGCTTTAAATGTAGGTGCTGATCTCAAAGTCCATGTATACAAGAAAGTTGAATTGATGCTCAGTTTTAATTATATACTTTCCTCGCCGCAATACAAAAGTCAGATCGTTTATACGTATGACAAATACGAACCCAATCCGTCGCATTCAGAGACTTATGTTACTTCTGAGTTTCATAAAAGTGTTTCGTTTCTCTGTGTGAATTTTGGGGTGGGTTACAAATTGTAGACATAGGTTTGGACTGCATTTTATTTCCCGCAGATTTGCGCAGAATACCCAGAATAACCGCAGAAAAATTCAGTTGGGGATATCAAGTAAAATTATCTCGCAGAGATCTCTGCGGATTTCTGCGTATTCTGCTGATTCTGCGGGAACTAATAAAGCGTAATTATTTCTCCCGCAGATCCCGCAGATAAAGGCGCAGATAAATACGCAGATCGTGTACGCCGAAATTTATGCAGATTGTTTTTCTTGTAATAGCATTGAATATATGAAACACAAGATCTGCGATTTTATCTGCGCCTTATCTGCGGCAATCTGCGGGAAATAAACACACAGTACTTTTATCTCGCAGATAAAACCGAACTTATTCCGTATTTTCGCATATCTAATTATCAGTGGTCATTTTCACTAAACTGACCACTACAATCCAAGACAAAATAATACCAAATGAAAATTATTTCACATAAACTTTCGCTGTTATCAGCAATACTGTTTCTAACCTTTAATTCAGCCATTGCCCAAAATCTGTCTTGGCAGAATCCCCTGCCTCAGGGAAATAACTTAAGCTCTGTTTATTTTCCAAATGCAACCACAGGTTATATAGTAGGCGATGCCGGAACAATTCTGAAAACAACCGATGCCGGAACCAGTTGGACAACACAAATCAGCGGAACGTTTAATGGTTTAACGTCGGTGTGTTTTATCGGTGTTGACACAGGTTATGCAATCGGCGGATCTTCAACGATACTTAAAACTACCGATGGCGGAAGTACATGGATTCTACAAGCAGGTGGCTTGCCACTTTTAACTTCTGTATTTTTTACGAATGCGAATATTGGGTATGCAGTTGGGGGTAGTGGTAGTACCGGGAAGATTCTGAAAACTACAGATGGTGGAATTAACTGGACAATTCAGCCAAGCGGATCACATTATTTTTACAGTTCAGTTTTTTTCTGCAATGATACAGTAGGTTATGTAGCAGGATATGGAAGAGATATTTTAAAAACTACCGATGGTGGCCTCAACTGGATTCTCCAGACGAGTGGAGCAGTAGATGATCTGCAATCAATATTTTTTACTGATTCCGAACATGGTTTTGCGAGTGAATATGGAAGAATTGTTAAGACGATTGATGGCGGAGCAACATGGACTCCTTATACTATTTTTACATCTTATGAATTGTATTCAATTTATTTCACGGATAGTGTTACCGGGTATGTCGTTGGTCGCTCAGGAAAAATATTGAAAACAACTGATGCCGGTGCAAGCTGGGGATTTTTAACAAGTGGAACCAATATAGATTTAAAGTCGGTATATTTTACTGATGCAAATACCGGTTATGCTGTAGGTGAAAGCGGATTGATCCTTAAAACAATTGATGCAGGTGCGAACTGGATACCGTTCATCAGCGTTGATCATTTTACATATTTAAATTCCATTTGCTTTCCTGAAACTTGCACCGGATATGCTGTTGGAAGAACAGGAAAAATTTTCAAAACAAGCAATGGCGGTGCAGAATGGAATTCACAGAATAGTGGGTTGACAACCTCATTAACTTCAGTTTATTTTACATCTGGAGATACCGGATATGTTGTAAGTGATAATGGACAGATCAGTAAAACGACTGATGGCGGAATAAACTGGTCTCCATTAAATAGTGGAACAACAGTTGATTTAAATTCAGTTTATTTTCCTGATGCGAATACAGGTTATGCAGTTGGAAATAGCGATACAATTCTTAAAACAACCAATGGCGGTACAAGCTGGAGTCTCCAAGAAAGTAATGCTAGTCAAATGTTGCGTTCGGTTCATTTTGTTGATGCCGATACCGGTTATGCTGTAGGTACTTCCGGCAGATTGATAAAGACAACTGATGGTGGAACCAACTGGAATATTTTATGGAGTACAACTTCTCTTGATCTGAATGCAGTTTATTTCCCTTCTGCAACAACCGGATACGTGGCAGGTGTATCAGGACAAATTCTGAAAACAATCAATAACGGAGCTAGCTGGACGCTGCAGACAAGTAATATAAATGTCGTAGTGAAATCGCTTTATTTTACCAATGACAGTGTCGGCTATGCAGTCGGCCATGACTACCAGCACTATGGAAAAATTTACAGGACTATGGATGGTGGTACAAGCTGGAGTGTACAGACGATCTCACTTGAGCATGATCTGAATTCGGTTTGTTTTGCTGATGAAAAAACAGTTTATATAGCAGGTGGTAATGGTGCAATATTAAAATCAATTGCCGGAGCGAATTCGCAGATCAGCAATATTGCTTTATGTGAAGGCGATTCATTGACTCTTACCGCATCATCAATTCCCGGAATTAATTATTCATGGTCAGGACCAAACGGATTTAATTCACTTCAGCAAAATCCGGTTGTGAGTACCAATTCGACAACAGCATTGAACGGAATATATTATGTAACAGCGACAATCAACGCATGTACAAATCTGAACGAAATGACAATCGTAGATGTAAATTTGATTCCTGCTGCAGTTGCTTCCAATAACGGACCTGTAATGGAAGATTCAACATTGTCACTTTCAGCTTCCACAATAGCGGATGCAACGTATGCATGGACAGGGCCCGGTGGCTTTACATCTTCCTTACAGAATCCTCTTGTAAGTACGACAGCAACTTTAGCTATGTCAGGTTATTATTATCTGACAGTTACTGCTAATGGATGTTCAGGTATGGATAGCACTTTAGTTGTAATTAATCCGGGTGTTGGAATAATTGAAACAGGAGAAGGCCAAACAGAATTCATTATTTTCCCTAATCCGGCATCTGAATGGGTTTCAATTGAAAATGTGGAAAAGCAAAGAATGCATGTTCGATTCTATAATATGATTGGCGAATGCGTCTTGAATATTGAATTGAATAGTGGTGCGAATAAAGTTGACATCAGTAGTTTGTCAAATGGGGTTTATGTAGTAAGTCTTCAAACTGAAAACCGGACAGCTTATCGGAAAATTTGTAAGCAGTAGTTTTTGGTAAGCGGAAATTCTTTCCCGCAGATTGCCGCCGATTTCCGCCGAAAAAAACGCAGATAAATACTCATATAAGATAATTCTATACTTGCATTTAAAGAATCGCAAGATCTGCGAATTTATCTGCGCCTTTTCTGTGGCAATCTGCGGGAAAGAACACACAGCGCATCCATTTAACATTTCATCTCGAAGAGATCTCTGCGGATTTTCTGCGTACTCTGCGCAATCTGCGGGAGAAAAATTTGGGTTATTATTTCCCGCAGATTCCGCAGATGAAGGCGCAGATAAATTCGCAGATCGGGCCTAGTCAGAATTCAAGTTATAAGCAATTTATCTTGACGATATTTGTATTATATAGTCTAAACTTGCAAATTAAGAAACACAAATCTGCGATTTCATCCGCGTCCTTTTCTGCGGCAATCTGCGGGAAAGAACACACAGCGCATCCATTTAACATTTCATCTCGAAGAGATCTCTGCGGATTTTCTGCGTACTCTGCGCAATCTGCGGGAGAAAAATTTGGGTTATTATTTCCCGCAGATTCCGCAGATGAAGGCGCAGATAAATTCGCAGATCGGGCCTCGTCAGATTTCAAGTTATAAGCAATTTATCTTGACTATATTTTTTTATATAAAAATTATAAACTTGCAAATTAAGAAACACAAAATCTGCGATTTCATCTGCGCCTTTTCTGCGGCAATCTGCGGGAAAGAACACACAGCACTTTACTGCTTTAAAATTATGCACTTCAACCAATATTTACTAGTTTAACCGACTAAATCCATTTCTAATTAAATTCAACTATGACGAAATTTATATTTGCTGTTTTATTAATTCTTACAACACCTGCAATTTCTTTTTGTCAGGATACGACAAAGTCTTTACCAATATTTCAATTTGTTGATGAGATTCCTGAATTTCCCGGTGGTGAAGATGCTTTGATGGATTATCTTTCTAACAATATTCGTTATCCTCAGAAAGCAGCTGATAAGGGAATTTCCGGAAGGGTATACATATCATTCGTTATAGATACCAATGGTAATGTGGTTAAGGAAAAGGTACTCAGAGGAATTGATGAACTCAATGAAGAAGCATTAAGAGTCGTAAAGTCTATGCCACAATGGAAACCGGGAAAGAATCATAGAATGGCTGCGCAAGTACAATATAATCTACCCATTGTATTCAATCTGTCAAAAAGAAATCCTTCCAAACCCGATGCTAATAGCAAATTCAATTCTTACATGAGCATAGGAAAGGAATATACTCAAGCAGGTAATTATGAATTGGCTATTGTATACTTTACTAAAGCAATTAAAGAAAATAATATTTCTCCTGAACCGTATTTTCACAGAGCTTCTAACTTCAATGAACTGGGATTTATAAATGCTGCCTGTAGCGATTGGCGTAAAGCAAAGGATCTGGGAAGTCTTGATATAGATAGTACCAATTTGAATAAGTGTTTCCTGGATGAATTACAAAATCATTTTCAAACGCAATTTCAATTTATGGAGGATGATGATGCCGGACTTATCAAGTACTTGAATGATAATCTGGCATATCCGGAATTAGCAAAATCAAATCATATTCAAGGGACTGTGAAAGTACTGGTGAGTGTTGATAGTTTAGGAAAATTGACAGGAGCTAAAGTTTACAGGGGAATAGGTGGGGGTTGCGATGAAGAAGCACTACGCCTGATCCGATCAATTAAACAATGGAAACCGGCTTACAAAGAAGGAATAGCGGTCGCTTCTGAGGCTTTTGTGCCAATAAGATTCAGATTGCATAGGTAATATTCCGGATATTGAAAGAAAATAATTGTTTACTTATATGCCCATAAGATTCTAAGAAAACATACTTTACTCCTGTAATTGGGTAAGTTGGTCATATGAGTTTCCCATTTTCATAAAGCATAGATTTTGCAATATTCTGTTAGAATAAAACCTGACAGAAATGATACTATTACTCCAGTTAACGAGAGGAGCAGTTACCAAGCGGAAAAAATTCCTCAAAAAGTTTTTATACTATTTTAAGAATGGCTTTGAAGACGAAACATATATAGCGTGGGAAAGAAAATATAAAGAAGACGCTCATTTGAAATTTAATGAAGTCTTAGGAAAGAAAAATTTCTCTAAACTTCTTAAACTAAAAAATTACAAAGCGATTGTACAATATGCAGTACAGATTGAGTCAAGAACCAATCTTTTATTTTCATTTGAAAAAATGGCCTTACGTGATGCAGTGAAATCCGAAGAAGCGGCAAAGATGTTTGCACTTGGCTTGTTCAATTATATTTATGGTAGCCAGGCACTGAAAGAAAGGTTTGAAGCATTTGTTGAAGTCGTTCAAAAACTTCCAAGAAAGCAGACCCGTGTTTTAACGTGGCCACTGGTAACGGTATTTGGTTTTATCGGGAATCCGAATGAATTCATTTTCCTTAAACCTCGTGTCACGCAAATGGCAGCATTGAAATATGGTTTTGATTTTCAATACAAATCAAAACCTAATTGGAGTACTTATAAAAGCATGCTGGATTTTGCAGAGCAAGTCAGAAAGGATACTAAGTCAATGAAGCCGAAAGATAATATCGATATTCAGTCGTTTATCTGGGTGACAGGCTCGGATGAGTATGAGGATTAATTTATTTGCTATATGATTTTAAGGCGGGTTGAATATTTTCCCGCAGATCTCGCGGAACTCGCAGATTCTTCGCAGAATATTTTATTTTTCTGCGGGATCTGCGGGATCTGCGGGAGAAAAATATTTGCCTTAAAATTTTCCCGCAGATCTCGGAATTCGCAGATTCTTCACAGATTATTTTCTGTGGCACATAATTAGAGTTGTAGCCTGAATAAACAAATCCGATCAATTTGAAAAATCAGAATTTAACCAATTACAAAAAACTTTACGGACCGCATCATTTCTTCTTTTTGCCTTTAACTGCAATTATGATGATTATTGGTGTCGTGAATTATTTTACGGATGATTCGAATAGCCTGACCTGGAAACTTTTTAGTATAGTTTCGTTTGCATTGTTATATCTGGCTATTATGTTGCGCCAGCATTATGCTCTTGGAAATCAGGATAGGATCGTACGACTGGAATTCCGGCTGCGATATTTCGAACTTTTCAATAAACGGTCAAAGCAGATCGAAGAGGTGCTTTCATTTTCTCAGATCGCTGCACTGAGATATGCCGATGACCATCAGTTCGGAAATTTAATAGAACGGGCGGTGAAAGAAAAATTAAGTTCGAAAGAAATTCTTAAATCGATTCAGAATTGGCAGACGGATACTATGCGATTGTAATAATTAATCAACATACTGAGCAATTGAGCCTTTTGAATTAAGTCATTTTGAAATTGCGTTCGAAAATTTGAATCAAACATTTGTATTGATTAAGCATTAAAACAATCAGCGCTAAATCTGCGAGTTCTGCGAGATCTGCGGGAGAAAAACACACAGAAATTATTTCCCGCAGATCCCGCAGATCCCGCAGATCCCGCAGATTTGGCGCAGATACTGTCAAGGTAAAATTTTCTTGCTTTGTCTGTGCAAATAATTTTGAAAATCAAAGTCCATCTCGACGAGAACTCTGCGTATTTTCTGCGAAACTCTGCGCATTTCTGCGGGAAATACTAAGCGTAGTTCTTTAGTAGCAGTTTTTTCATATTTTAGTAAACCAAAATTACATGTTACTTCAATCCCATGTCCACCGAAGGCACTAATACAAAGGCTACCTTTTTTCAAAGCCATAAAACAACAATCGCCTACAGCATCAGCTTAGCGTTACTTTTGTTGTTGTTGAAATGGCTTGAACTCCGTTTTATTATTTTCGACCATTCTTTCGAGATCTATGTTGGGGCCATTGCTGTTATTTTTACATCACTCGGAATCTGGCTGGCACTGAAACTTTCAAAGCCAAAGGTTGAAACGGTGGTCATTGAAAAGGAAGTATACATATCCAGAAATGAAAATTTTGTGCTCAATGAAAAAATGGCCGCTGAACTTGAACTCAGCAAACGCGAATTGGAGGTTTTGTCATTAATGGCTGAAGGTTGCAGCAACCAGGAGATTGCTGCCCGCTTATTCGTTTCGTTGAGCACAGTCAAAACCCATAATCAGAATCTTTTCGAAAAACTGGATGTAAAAAGGCGGACGCAAGCCATTGAAAAGGGAAGAAGATTGAATCTTATAGCTTAATTTGTCACTCTTTAGTATGAAAACAGGTTGTTAAGTCAAAAAATAGCCGAAAGTATGACCGCAAAAGTTCGAAGATGGTCCACATTTGCGCAAAAAAAATCAAACAAATGAAAAAGAACATTATTATTTACGGACTTATTGCAGGAGTTGTGGTGGCTATTCCAATGCTTTTTGTCACCAATAGTATTGCCAACGATCAAGGTGTCGTCGACTTTGACAAAGGTATGCTCATTGGTTATGCGTCAATGCTCATTGCATTTTCCCTGGTCTTTGTCGGAATCAGGAACTATCGCGACAAATACCTTGGCGGAACGATCACTTTTGGGAAAGCATTTAAAAGGGGTTTTTATATGGTGTTGATATCTTCAACGATTTATGTAATTACGTGGCTCATCGATTTCTTTTTTTTCATTCCGGACTTTACGGGTAAATATGCAGCTCACATGCTTCAGGAACTGAAAGCCTCCGGTGCTACAGCAGCAGAGATTGAAATCAAATCAGCCGAAATGACAAAATTCGCTGTGTTATATAAAAATCCTTTTTTCAATGCGCTGATGACATATATGGAGATCTTGCCGGTCGGATTGATAGTAACATTGATAAGTTCGTTAATTCTAAAAAGAAAACCACAAACAACAACGTGATCATTATGGCAAAAGTAGCAGTAATAAAAACAAAAGAGAATGATTCAAGTGTAGAGGATTTTATAGGCAGAGTAAAAGACGAACAGCAGCGTAAAGACAGTCTGGTCATTCTTAAATTGATGAAAAAAGTCAGTAAAGAAAAACCAAAAATGTGGGGCGCATCGATGATCGGTTTTGGAAACAAGCGATATAAAAGTCCTGCAAGCGGTCGTGAAGTGGATTGGTTCAAGATCGGTTTTTCGCCACGCAAAGCAAATCTTTCTTTGCATCTTATACTGGATATGAAAGAACATGCAGCTTTATTTAAAAAGCTTGGTAAGCATAAAGCAGGTGTTGGTTGTCTTTATATCAATAAGCTTGATGATGTAGATTTGAATGTTTTGGAACAGTTGATTGCAGCTGCAATGAAAGGGAAGTAATATCCTTTAAACACAAGTCTACAAAGACCACCGACTAATTCCGTGCTCTTTTTGTGGACTTGTGTTCTAAGTGTTTTTCATATCAACAGTTCCCATTATATCTGCATTCATAGCGAATTCACAATCAAATCTTACTTTGTATTTACGTTTTGCTTAATTAAGGAATTTTTTAAATTGAATTTCCATGAAAGAAAAGTACTCACTGAAACAATTCTGGTCTTTAGTTACTATTATACTTTTTACTCTTGGTTGTAATGCTCAGGATAAACAAAGTGCAGGTTCGATTCTGAAAATTGATCCTTATTTCATAGAAAGTACAGATACATTTTCAGTCCATGGACCGGATCATATAGTCCGTGATCTGTTACAGGACAAGAATGGAATGTTTTGGTTTGCATCATGGCTTGGTATTATTTCGTATGATGGAAAAGTATTTACTAATCATACCTTAAAATCAGGTCTAATTCACTTTCATGTTGTTTCTGTTTTCGAAGATTCAAAAGGGAATTTATGGTTTGGAACTGCACGTGGTGGATTGTATCTGTTCGATGGTAAGGAGTTTAAACTATTTACCACAAATGATGGACTGGCAGATAATACAGTTTTGTGTTATGCAGAGGATAGGAGTGGAAGAATCTGGATGGGTACTGAACAAGGTTTAAGTTGTTATGATCGAAATGCAAAAGGCAGTAAGCCATTTACAAATTATACTACTGCACATGGACTGAATGATAATTATGTAGGAGCTATACTTTGTGATCATTCAGGCAAATTGTGGATTGGAACAAATAAAGGGATTAACTTATTCGATGGTACTTCATTTTCTGAGTTTTCAAAATACGGAAGGTCGTTCAATAAGATAATGGCATTGCATGAAGACAAATCAGGTATGATTTGGATAGGAACATTTACCGGATTAATTCTCTTTGATCCTCAAGCAAAGTCAGGATTTTATTTTAAAGATATTCTTATGCCTTATCTGACCTATTATTTTACTGAGGACAAGAACGGTTGTGTGTTCTTTTCGCAAAGCGAAGTAAATTCTCGTTTTGATGGATTACCAAATCAGGTATTATTTAAGTATGATCCCAATTTGAAAAGCGAAAATAAATTTACTAGAATTACTGAAAAAGATGAGAACAACGATTTCCAGATCTTTGGTAAAACTATTGATAAAAAAGGCAATCTCTGGTTTGGAACCATGCATGGACCTTGCAGATATGATGGATCAAAATTTACCTATTTTTTAAAAAAATGAAAATAAATTTATCGAAGTTGTCAAAGTTAGAGTGGCATATTCTTTTCTTTGTAAAATATAATATTATTTAATTTATCTATACAATGGAAACTGAAATTGAATTTATAAATCCTGAAGAATTATTGCAAAGTCCTGCATTTTCGCAAATTGCTATAACAAGAGGCAATGGCAGTACAATTTATATAGGCGGTCAAAATGCTGTAACGAAGGATAAAAAGATAATCGGCAAAGGCGATATTGTTGAGCAGACAAAATGTATTTTAAAAAATATTGAGATTGCGTTAGAAGCAGTTGATGCAAACATTGATGATCTGTTTAAACTCACAATTTATATTGTACAAGGACAGGACGTACGGAAAGGATTTGAAGGGGCACAAGAATTTTTAAAGCGAATTAAAACACCACCGGTCATAACAGGAGTAATCGTTGCCGGACTAGCCAATCCTGATTTTCTTGTGGAAATAGAAGCATTGGCTTATAAATAACACAATCACAGTTCTATTTATTGAATTCAATTATTTTGTGTTTAATCGAAAGTTTTTGTTATGTTTGAATAGTTAATTTCAAACTATAACTATGAAAAGTCTATTGTTTTTATTGTTTATGATAATAAGTGTGCTCCTTCGTGCGAATGACACTCTAAATATTATTCCTAAAAGTGAATTCAACAGATGGTCAATTGGAGTGAATATTTCTCCTGAATATTGTTTCCGGACACTTATAAATAATTCCGGAAGTCCTATTGCAGACATAGTAATTGATTCCCGTAATGGATATGAACAGTTTAAAATTGGGTTCTCGGCAGGTGTTGTTGCAAACTATAGCATTTCCAAAAAAACCAGCTTTGAAATTGGGATGTCGTATTCTGACAAAGGATATTCAACAAAGAAAACGGAATTGACATTTGGAGATGCAATCGATCCACGGTTTGGATTTACCTATCCAACTTCACCAGCAGGAAATTCAACCGGAACACTAGCAATAAAAATTTTCTATAATCATATTTATCTTGATGTTCCGTTGAGAGCTTTATTTGCCTTTGGAAATAAGAAGACCAGGTTTATTACCGGAATTGGAATTACATCAGGTATGTTGCTCAAATCGACTTATAATATAGTATATGATAATGGAGATGGAAGTGATAAGACAACTACGGAAAATCAAGCTGAAACATTTAATAAGTTCAACCTTTTTCCTGAAGCAAGTATTGGAGTAGAACGTCAAGTAAGCAAGAAAGTATCAGTAAGAATACAAACTGTTTTCAAATATGGCATTTTAAAAATAATTGATACACCCGTCTCTGCAAATTTGTGGAGTGGAGGAGTGAACTTTGGTTGTTATTATCGTTTATAGTTTCACATGCACAACAAACTCCTTAATTATTTTTCACGCATTATGCCATTGTCTCCAGAGGAGGCCAATGCCATTACTGCTACGATGAATATTCAGCAGTATAAGAAAGGAACTGTTTTGCTGAAGGAAGGGCAAATTTCTGCAGAAGCATATTTCGTTTTAGAAGGTTGTGTCAGACAATTCAGTCTGGTTGATGGCGATGAGAAGACAACAAATTTTTTTACCGAAGAGCAATGGGTAGTTTCAATTCAAAGCATGAGCAATCAGGTTCCATCGACTCATTTTCTTGAATGTTGTATTGATTCATTTCTTGTTGTTGGGAACAGAGAGAAGGAGGAAGATCTGTACAGACAATTTCCAAAGCTTGAAACGATCTCTCGTAAAGTGATGGAAAAAATATTTGCTGAGCAACAGGAAAATATGACTTCATATACAACTGATTCTCCTGAGCAACGTTACATTAAACTTTTGAAGTCAAGGCCAGATCTGTTTCAACGACTTCCTCAATATCAGATCGCAAGTTATCTTGGGGTTAAACCGGAGTCATTAAGCAGGATCAGAAAACGTATAGTGAATAAAAAGTAGAAGGTATCAGTTCAAGGAAACTGTGATAGCAACGTTCCCTTTTTTTCTTCCTGTTTCAACATAACTATGAGCAGCAACCATTTCATTCATAGTATAGGTTCGGTCAATTACCGGCTTTAGTTTACCGGATTCAACAAGACCTTTCAGGTAATTGATGTCTGCTGCAGATTGTTTTGTTACACCTGTTACGACCTTTTTATCAGTTGTTATCGTTAACCACAAGCCTTTTATCATTTCCGTTAAACCCGCAGCACTGAGAATCATTTTTCCGTTTATGTTAAGTGACTTTGCACTTTTTGGGATTTGAATACTATTTACTGTATCAAAGATCACATCATATTTTTCATTGTTTTTGTAAAGTCTTCTTTAGTGTAGTCAATAACTTTATCAGCTCCGAGAGAGCGAACCAGTTCCAGATTTGAAGTACTGCATACAGCAGTTACTATTGCACCGAAGGCTTTAGCAATTTGTACTGCAGCTGAACCTACTGCGCCTGATGCACCAACGATGAGAACTTTTTGACCGGATTTGATTTCTGCTTTTTTAATAAAATGCAATGCTGTTGCACCACCGAAAGGAATGACAGCAGCTTGTACATGTGAAAGAGAATCAGGTTTCAATGCCAGTGTGCCGGTTTCAGGAAATGTTTTATATTCTGCATATGCACCAAAATTCATATCCGTGGATCCGAAAACCTTGTCGCCGACATTATACAATTTTACATTACTGCCGATCTCGACAACTTCTCCGGAAAGAACTCCGCCAAGGATCTTTGTCCTCGGCTTTGTAAGTCCGAAGAAAAATCTGACAGCAAAAGGATCCGCTCGCCGAATTCTGCAATCTCCTGAATTAACGGCTGTGGCCATGATTTTTACAAGAATTTCATCCTTTTTTAGGCTTGGTTTTTCAATTTCCTTCAGCGATAAGACTGAAGGGGCTCCGTATTTTGTGTTAACTACTGCTTTCATGAATTTGATTTATTTAAATTGATGGGACAAATGTATTAGGCTAAAACCGGAAATACATTGACTTGGGTTAAGAAATTGTGTTGTTAGGCTTCCAGAGGAAATTCTTTTTAAAGTGCTGTATTTTTCGGGATTTGATAACTTTAATACGTTAAGAAATTTATAGTTTCTGATTAAACATACTCGCTTTAACTTGTACTTTTGTTTCGTTAATCATTACACGTCAGCAAAAAATATGTACAAAGTTCAATCCTTCCAGATCTCCGATACGATTGACATTAAGTCGTTCAAGAATTTCTTCACTGCTAAATTATTTTATTCGGACTCGGATGAGTTGTATTTTCAGGTTAGTTCCGATCAATATATTTATGTTTTCAAATATGGAGTAGTCTGTTTCATGAACCAGGATGATGTTCGTATTTCAGACTTCATTAAACTTATTTCTCCTTACTGCAAGAATTTCTTTGAGGTAAAGTTGCAGGAAGAGTATTTAATTGAAACTTCTTCACAGGAAGATAAGATTGGGAATAATAAAATACAGCTTGTCAATTCTGACCCGGAAACTTTTCGTGTTATCATGTTGAATGTATCTCAGTCAGTAGCTCTCGATTATTATTCAGATCAAGCAACTATTTTGATGGAGGAAACTAATCAATACACTTTTAATCTGGAAAGAACGGGTCGGTTGAGTATTTCCGGAAACAAATTGAAACGATTTATTGGCAAAACATTGAATCTTATGAATCGTATCACGGAGAATCTGTACATTTTTGATTCTGCTGCAAGTACATGGGACGATGAAAAACTGGACAAGATAGATACTGAGTTGAAAAAGACATTTGATCTTCAGAGCAGATACAGAAGTATTCACGAAGTGCTTGAAATTATAAAAGAGAATCTGGGACTGTTCAAAGATATCATGCATCATCGGAAGAGCAGTTCACTCGAATGGATAATTATAATCCTGATTCTTGTGGAGGTGATCAACTTATTTATGAGTAAATTTCTCTGATAAAATGTCGCTGCTAATGAGAAAAGACCTATACAAGTTTCTGCTATTTATTTTCTCCACATTGGCTTACAACTCTTATTCGCAAACAAGTTCGTTTGATGTCGAAGGACATCGCGGTTGCCGGGGACTTTATCCTGAAAATACAATTCCTGCATTTATTAATGCTGTGCAGTTAAAGGTTAACACTCTCGAATTAGATGTTGTAATTTCACGCGACCAGCAGGTTGTTGTCTCGCATGAACCATGGATAAATAGTGAAATTTGCTTAGATAAGTCCGGAGAACAACTCACATTAGCAAGTGAGAAGCAATTGAATATTTATGCTATGGATTATTCAGCAATACGTGAGCACGATTGTGGCAGTAAATTTTACGGTCGTTTTCCTGAACAGGTAAAGATGTTCACAGTTAAACCGTTGCTCTCGGAAGTTTTTGATTCCGTTCTTGCATTTTGCAGGTTAAATTCTTTGGCCATACCTGACTTTAATATTGAAATATAAAGTGATCCTGAATATGATTCAATTTACTCGCCAACAGTAAATGAATTTTGCGAACTGGTTATTATGGAAATTAAAAGATCATCACTGCTATCAAAGTGTATGATTCAGTCATTTGATTCACGGGCTTTGAAATACATTCATCAGAAGTATCAGGAAGTAAAATTAGTTTACCTCACGGAAAGTTTAAGCAATGTGAATGACGTAAAAAAAGTACTTGGCTTTTTACCGTCTGTATTCAGCCCCGATAAAAGGTTAGTTACAAAGAAAAATATTCAATCTTTTCATGCAGTAAATGTGAAAGTGATTCCATGGACTGTCAATGAAGAAAAGCAAATAGCCCGTCTGATAGAACTGGGCGTTGATGGAATTATTTCAGACTTCCCGGATCGGGTTTTGAAATTGCTAAAAAAGCAATATTAGATTTCGAAAAAAGCCATTTTATTTGTTTTAAAACCATATTTAAAATTATTTCAATAAAAAGTTGCGCAGTCAGATAACTGCATTATATTTGCAGTCAAATAACTGCACAAAATGGAAACTCGAAGAGATATTTTTCAGGCAATTGCTGATCCTACACGGCGGGCAATAATTGGTTTGCTGGCATTTCAGGCCATGACGCCCGGAGCTATCGCTGCGAACTTTGATTCGTCGCGGCAGACAATTTCAAAGCATATTCAGATTCTTACAGAATGTCATATAGTAAAACAAGAACAAGTAGGGCGAGAGATCTATTATCAGATTAATCCTAAGAAAATAAAAGAAGTAGCAGACTGGGCCAATCAATACAGTCAATTCTGGAATGAAAAGTTCAATTCACTGGATAAGTATTTCAATATTGCTAAGACTAAAAAGGTCAAATCAAAAATAAAATAAGATGGTAAATCAAACCGAACAAAAAGAAGGACTAAAAATTGTCCGAGAATTTAATGCTCCGATTGCATTAGTCTTCGAAGCTTTTTCAAGTGCAGAAGCTTTTGCACAATGGTGGGGACCTGTTGGGATGCCAGTAACAGTAAAAAGTATGGACTTCAGAAATGGAGGTAAACTTCATTATAAAATGGAAGGCCATGGTCAGGTGATGTGGGGAATGTTCCGGTATGTCAATATTGAAGAACCACACTTGATCGAATTTGTAAATTCATTTTCCGATGAAGCCGGAAATCTTTGCAAGGCTCCATTTCCAATTGAATTCCCAATGGAGATATTAAATAAAATGAAGTTGGCTGAGAAGAATGGAATTACAACACTGACCATTCAGGGCTATCCGATAAACCCTACCGAAGAGCAAGCCGCAACATACTTCTCAATGTTTGAGAATATGTCACAAGGGTTTAATGGGACGTTTGATCAGCTTGAAAATTACTTGAAGATTAAGAATGACAAATGAATCCCGTTAGCTGTCGGATTGAAAAATAAAAATGGGCGTCCTTTAAGGAACGCCCATTTTTATTTATTGCTATTAGTTATTAATTACTTAATAACTACTGATTGGTTAAACGAACCTGAGTTATTCGTGATTTTAACCTGATAAATACCTGAAGGTTGAGAGCTAAGGTCAATTGTAGTTAAAGATGCTGTTGTAATTTTCGTAGCATAAACTGATTGTCCGATAGCATTATAAACATTCACAGAATAATCTGAATTATCATTTTTAGTATTTGAAATGTTGATAATTCCTCTAGAAGGGTTTGGATAAACTTCAAATCCTGAAAGTGTATTTAATTTATCTACACCGATTGATACATCACCGAAGTTTAGTCTTAATTGATAAACAATATCGAAACCTAGGTCACTGGCCAAAGCCCAACCATTCACTGCAGGTGGTGAAGGAGCGCCATCCCATGAAGCCCATACAGCACTGGCAGTTAAAATAGCATTGGATGTTGAAAGTGTCAATAATGAATCTGCTTCATGTACACCAACAAAATATAATCCTAGAGATAAAGAAGGAACACTTCTTACGGGTAGAGTGAACCATTGTCCACCTGTAGCGATATCGCCTGGCATTATAATCAGAGTATCAGAACTTGCCAATATTGTATTGCTTGGTTCAGAACCGACAGCTTGAGTACGGATAGTCGCCCAAACTGGAGAGCCTGCCGGGTTCGGTGTCATTACATCTGTCAGGAAGAATGAAACTGAAGTAACCTGTGAAGCAGTAACAACAGTATAATTCTGTCCTACGATACCATTTGCAGGACCAGCGCCAATTCCTAATGCTCCTGTTGAAGTACCATTGTCACGTCCAAAAATTGAGTCAGTAACCATTGTAGTTGCTGATTCGAAAATATCATTTCCTGTATTTGCATCGCCGGATAAAGTTACTGTCATACGAACGAAATACGTTGCAGCAGCAGTAGGAGTGAATGCAGTTGTAGTAAGAACACTTTCAGTTGCAAATGAACCAATCACCGGAAGATTTACTGTTTCAGTAAACGCTGCAGTATTTGTTGCTGAATCGATTACTTCGAAAAGAGCAGTTCCGCCACTAGTAGCTGTTGAACCGATATTAAAAACATCACCTGCTAAATATAAATTTGCTGCCTGAGATACAGGAAGAAAAGTATATTCAGTATTTAAAGGCATTACATTGATAGCGCTAACATCGACTGCTGACGGTTCAAAAACTTCGATGTCGTCAATTTGCCAGTAGTAGTCCCAGTTACCACGATAAGTAAACTTAAGATAAACGTTTGCCTGGTTAGCGGCAACTGAAGAGATATCAATATAAGGGTTATAAGGATTTGCTGTTGTTTCACCTTGAGCTAAACCTGTTTCAGCAGAATGGACAGCTGTCCAAGTGATACTGTCATTGCTGACATAAATTGTACCTGAACCCGTATTATATTGACGGAAATGTTCCTGTAAAGTAAGATATACAATTGTATTTGATGAACAATCGATAGCAGGAGTGATTAAGCTTGCAGATGCAACATCTGTATTGTTACCATAACCATCATCATCAAACATCATCCATCCATTTGCTGCAGAAGTAGACTTCAAAGCAAGAAGAATTGAATCGTTTAACGGACCTGTGTGAGCGTATGTCCAGACTTCTCCGGCTCCGGTACTGTCATTTTGAACCCAAGTTGCAGGTAAACCGGCTGCAAAGTCTTCACTAAAAATTGTTGCAAGCACAGTTGGAGTAACAACCTGTCCGGCGTTACGGTGACTGGCTGAGATTGTTGCCGGAACTGATTTTCCATTGGATAGATCTCTTCCGGAAATCTTCATAGAGTTTTGTGCTTCGCTGCTACTCATGGCAAGTAGTGCAAATGCTAATAAAGTAATTTTTTCATTTTTGTTATTTGATTGGTTAAGGTTAAGAGAATTATCAGAAGGAATTTTACGAGTTTCGAACTGTAAACGTAAGGAGTTTTCAAATGAATGCTTCAGTTGAAAATTGGTTGGTAAAGGTACCATTATTGAAGTAAAATACAACTACAAAATGCTCCTTTTTTAGCCAAATTAACTAACATAAACATGAATTTTCCCAATTAGACAATTGTTAAATGAGTGTTAACAATATTTGATCTGGCTAAATCATGATTTTTTTGTAAAATAGCATATAAAAAAATGGACCCATGAGAACATTCCTGGTATTAATTGCCGCAATATTTAGTATAAATTTTGCTTTTTCTCAAGAACAAGAGTATTCTGTTTTCATTAAAACTGCTGATTCTCTTTATAATGTTAAAGAATTCAAACGTTCTGCACATGAATATTCAAAGGCTTTCAAAACGTTAGGCTGGAAAGGTTATCCCGACGACAGATACAATGCAGCCTGTTCATGGGCATTGGCGAATGAAGCCGACAGTGCGTTTTATCAGATCGATATACTGGTAAAAAAAATTAACTATAAAAACCTTAATCATATTTCCAATGATGAAGATCTTATCTCTTTGCATAGCGATAAACGATGGAAAGAATATATAGATCAGATCAGAAGTAATAAGGAGAAAGCTGAAATAAATCTAGACAAGCAATTGGTTGCAAAATTAGATTCGATCTATAATGACGATCAGAATTTCAGAAGGCAGATAAAAGATATTGAAACTAAATATGGTTGGGATTCAAAGGAAATAAAAGAGCATTGGAAACTTGGAATGGAAAAGGATTCGATAAATCTTATCAAAGTCAGGAATATCCTGGATACCAGAGGTTGGTTAGGGGCTGACATTGTTGGTGAACAAGGTAATACAACACTATTTCTGGTAATTCAGCATTCAGATATAAAAACTCAGGAAATGTATTTGCCAATGATGCGCGAAGCTGTAAAAAACGGGAAAGCCAAGAGCTCCAGTCTTGCACTCATGGAAGACCGGGTCGCTTTGCGTCAGGGAAAAAAGCAGATCTATGGCAGTCAGATAAACAAAGACCTCAAGACACAATATTTTTATGTTGCACCTTTAGAAGATCCTGACAATGTAGATAAGAGAAGAGCAGAAGTCGGACTTGAACCATTAGCTCGGTACGTTTCACAATGGGATATTGTTTGGAATGTCGAGCAGTATAAAAAAGAGTTGCCGGTCATAATGGAAACGTGGAAGCAAACAAATCCATATTGAATTAATCTTTGCAGTGAACCCGAAGATCTTTCTACTTGGAGTGTTGATCTCATTTCTTTGTGTTTACATGGAATGGGGGAAGCAATCTGAATTTATGTTAGAAATGCAATTTGATATTTTGGTGAAATCAAATTCAACTTTCAATATACTAATGGTGCCAATTGTATTTATTCCTTTTTTCGGACAGCTTTGTTTTTAGTTATTTGTATTTTAAAACTGCTAAAATGGTTCAGATTAATAAATAGATCACATATAGTGTTTCATATAAACAGAATACAGATATGGCCTTTAATGAAAAAACTGCTCAGCGCATAAGAGAAATTTTGCTCAGCAAAGGTGCAGACTTTACCGAGAAAAAAATGTTTAGTGGAATCTGCTTTATGGTCGATAATAAAATGTGTTGCGGAACGCACATCGACAAAAAAACGGAAGAAGAATATCTGCTTTGCAGAATCGGAGAGAAAGCATATGATAAAGCTTTGGAAAAAGAGAATGTCATACCGATGGATTTTACCGGCAGAAGTATGAAAGGATATATTTTTGTTGTCGGCGAGGGAATTAAATCAAAAAAAGATTTGAGTTATTGGGTACAACTTTGTTTGGATTTTAATCCATTAGCTAAAGCTTCGAAGAAATGAAGAATGAATACTGATAATTATTATCAGGCCCGCTAGGCCATACGTTTTGAAAATTGCTGACTAGCTTACTAATACTTTCTGACAGATAGGTAATCGACGACCTTTTCCGAAGGCTTTAGGAGAAACCCTTAAAATCGGCGGAGTCTGATAGCGTTTGTATTCATTAGTGTTTACCATTTTCAGGATCCGGCGGACTAGTGATTCGTCGAAACCCATTGCCATCAGTTCAGAAGGACCACGGCGATTTTCTATGTATTCAATTAAAACTTTATCGAGGATATCATATTCCGGAAGGGAATCAGAATCTTTTTGGTTGGGACGTAATTCTGCAGAAGGTGGTTTGGTTAAAATGTTTTCCGGAATAATTTCTCCATTGCGATTAATATATCTGCAAAGTTCAAAGACCTGCGTTTTGTAAATGTCGCCGATCACTGATAGACCTCCGCACATATCGCCATACAATGTTCCGTATCCAACAGCTAATTCACTTTTATTAGAAGTGTTCAGTAAGATATATCCAAACTTATTTGATTCAGCCATTAATAGTCCACCTCGGATGCGTGCCTGAATATTTTCTTCTGCTACACTGAACGGCAGATCTTTAAAAAATGGTTTAAGTGAAATCAGATATTGATCGAGAAGATCTTTAATTGGAATAATGTCATGCGAAACTCTGGTGTTCTGAAGCAAGGCTAATGAATCATCAACAGAACCTTTCGATGAAAACTCCGATGGCATTAAGATCGTATGTACATTTTCAGGTCCAAGTGCAGTCGCTGCAAGAACAGTAACCAGTGCAGAGTCAATTCCGCCACTTAATCCTAAAATAGCTTTCTTGAAATTTTGTTTGCTGAAATAATCGCGGATGCCAAGAACGAGGGCTTCGTGTATGTCAGCGATCTTTATGTGTTCACGGTTTAAGACAGGTACTATTTTCGAGCAGGTAAGTGATTTGCTTCCGGCATCAAAATCAAACATAGCAAAGTCTTCACGGAAATAATTCATTTCATGAACTGTATTTCCTTCAGCATCCATACCAATACTTCCGCCATCGAAAATAATTTCCGTCTGTGCTCCGATATGATTGACATACACCAATGGCAAGTTATACTTTATTGCATTGCGTTTGAGAATAGCTTTGCGTGATTCAGCATGTGCATGATCAAAAGGTGATGCAGCAATGTTGATCATTAATTTTGGCTCTTCTTTGATAAGTACATCCATTGGAGAATTGATGTACATAGGATCATCTTCTACGTTCCACAGATCTTCGCAGATAGTTAAAGCGATCTTTATTCCTTTGAAATTAATACAGTGAAAATTCCGCTCAGGTTCGAAGTATCGGTATTCGTCAAAAATGTCGTAGGTGGGAAGTAGTGCTTTATGAATTTCGTCTGCTATTCTTCCTTCAGTCAGAAGCAATGCTGCATTAAAAAGATTTTTACCTTCTATTTTTTTATTTCTTACTGGCAGTCCGACAATTGCAGCAATCCCTTTACATTCTTTAGAAATCTCTTCAGCTGCAACGTAGCACTTTTTTATAAAATCATCGAATTCAAGAAAATCCTGAGGTGGATATGCAGAAATGCATAATTCAGAAAAAACAATTAGCTCGACACCGCTTTCTTTCGCTTTAATAATGTTCTGCTTGATGAGAGAAACATTTTTTTCGAAATCACCGACGGTGTAATTGAGTTGAGCGAGAGCGATGCGCATTTCTTTTCGGTAAGTAGTAATTGGTAATTGGTAAGTAGCAAGGGCGTTCTAATCTCAAACTAATTTCTTTTATTCGAGAGTTTGGGTGATATTAGTAACAATGTCTACTTACAACTCACCACTTGCTATCCACTAAAATAGTATTCCAACCGACAATCCCAGCATATTACTATTCATCTTCAAACCATCGGCATCAGAAACATCTAATAGACCGTTGTTGAATTGTACTCCTACAAGTAAAACTGTTGAGCCACTCAAAGTGTATTCAATTCCGCCACCAATGATCATTGAAAGATTAATGTTGTTGATATCATCCTGAATGTCTTCGTCATCCAATTCAACATTTGATGTTACAGTTGAATTTGTAGCTAATGTAGTTGTTTGAGTATTGAATTTAATGTCAGCTCTTGAACGTATATTAATTGCCGGTGCCAGACCTGCCTGTAAATAATAAGTCAGGTAACCGATCTCATTAGTTTTTAGTTTAAGAGTAATAGGAAGTTCAATATATTGAAGTGTCATTTCTGATTCAGCAATTGTGACAACTTTAGTAATGTTGTCATTTGTTTCAAATGTCGAGCGTAAATTTCCGCCACGGTAGGTCACATCTAATCCTGTAGCGAAAGAATAATTGTCTGAAAACTGGAATTCAGTGATCAATCCATAACAGAAGCCGAATTTTGAGCCATCGCTTTCTGTACCTTTTGTGTCGGTTCTTAACCAGGCAATGGAAGGAGTTATTTTTAATCCAAAGTGCAATCCTTCATTGCTTTGAGCTTGGGAAGCGAAACCTGTCAGGATAAACAAGGCAATGGCAGTTAACTTTTTCATGTTATATAATTTTTTAGTGATTAGACGTTTGATAGATGAATACTGATACTTTTGCTTTAATTTCCTACAATATTAATGAAAAAACACATATCATCTAATATAGCAGCGCTATTGGTTATTTACACGATCGTGTTGATTTCAGGCTGTAATCAGAATACGCAGAAGCCGGAGATTTCGGCTGTTTCTACTGAATTGAAATTACAGAGATTTGAAGCTGATCTTTTTGGTATGGACGTTACACAACCTGCCACGGCAATTTCAAAATTAAAGGCTGAATATGGCGACTTTTTTGATCTGTACATGTTTAGAATCACCTCATTAGGAACACCGGATAGCATAATGATGCAGGAACGAATAGTTTCGTTTGTATCAGATACAAATTTCCGTGCCGTTGCCGAAGACATCAGAAAAACATTTGGAGATTTTGAAGCGGAAAAGGAACAGTTGTCACAGGCATTCAATTATTATAAATACTATTTCCCAAAAAAATCAATACCAACAATTGTAACACTGCTGTCGGTTTTTTCTTATCCTATCGTATGCGACTCTTTTAACCTTGGTATTGGCCTCGATATGTATCTGGGAAAAGATTATCGTTATTACAATACACTTGAGCCACCTCTTCCTAATTATCTTCGGATTCAGATGGAGAAAGAAAATGTGGTGATCGATGCAATGAAAGGGTGGGCGCTGAGTGATTACCAGATCGATGAAGCTTCAGCAAAAGTGATAGATATGATGATCAGCGAAGGACGGATTGTTACGTTTTTAGAATATGTAATTCCCGATGCAGATGACTGGCGAAGATTAGGATTTACCGAATCGCAATTTGAATTGTGTGAAAAAAATGAAAAAGAGATCTGGACATTTTTTGTCGACAACAAACTTCTTTTCAGTGCCGATCCGAATATTCTTTCAAAGTATACAAACGATGGTCCAACTACCAGTGCGTTTCCAAAAGATTCACCTGGAAATATCGGAAAGTATATCGGTTGGAAAATTGTCAGCGCCTATCTCACAAAACATCCTAAAACAGAATTACAACAACTGATGGAAATGAAAGATATGATGCGGATCTATCAGGAGTCGGGGTATAAGCCGGCGAAGTAGATTCTTGAGGTCATTGGAATTTAGGTCAGAGGTCAAAGGTCAGAGGTCACGCTGCACCCTTGCAAGCAGCGTGACCTTTGACCTTTGACCTCTGACCTCTGACCTTCTTTAAATTAAGTCAAGAACTATCATTACAAGATCGGCTTTTCAATACTGCGACCAAACTCCTCTGCAAACTTCTTAATATTCTTCGCATTCACTTCATCGTTCGTTGCGCGTTGGTAGGTGTCTGCCATTGTCATGAAGTTTTCGTAGAAGAAACGTTTCATGTCGTCGACTAACATTTCTTTTGTCCAGAGATCAATGCGTAGTGTTGTATTTTCTTTCGGGTCCCAGATGCTCATCATTACAGCATTGCAAGGTTTTACTCCCGTCATGCCACTATCAGATGCTTCCCAGGCAATCGCTTCCGGTACTCTTTCTTCGTCTAATTTTACGTGGAAATTTATTTTTGAATCCATTTTTTTCTTTTTTCTTTTTTCTTTTTTTTTGGTTTTCGTTTTTCGAATCACCGCTCATTCAAGGTAGTTACTTTAATCGCGCTCATTCCGCAATCCGCAATTAAATTCACTTTTCATTTCTTCTTAAACTCCTTATTCACATTTTCAACATAGTCAAGTATCTCATCTCTTCCCACATTTTTTTCTGCAGAAGTAATAAAGATCGTTGGAAGTTGATCCCACGTTTGAAGTAGTTCTTTTTTATATGCAGCAACAGAAGAAGCGACTAATTGTTTTGAGATCTTATCTGCTTTTGTAAAAACGATTACAAATGCAATTTCTTTTTCTCCCATCCAGTTGATGAATTTCACATCTACTTTCTGAGGTTCGTGTCTGATGTCGATCAAAACAAATACTGTCATCAGATTCATTCGCTTCTCCAGATAGTCTTTGATCATTTTGTCCCATGCCGCTTTGTTGTCTTTCGATGCTTTGGCAAATCCATATCCGGGCAGATCGACTAAGTACCATTTTTCATCAATAATAAAATGGTTAATGAGTTGAGTCTTTCCCGGAGTAGAAGAAGTCTTGGCCAACGCTTTTCTGTTGGTCAGCATATTGATCAATGAAGATTTTCCAACATTCGACCTGCCGATAAATGCATACTCCGGCATATCCGGTTTAGGGCATTTTTCAAAAGTTGTATTGCTGGCAAGGAATTCGGCTTGTTTAATGTTCATTCTTTCTGATAAGTAGTAATTGGTAAGTAGTGAAAGGATTAATTTTTTTTAACACAGAGAAAAAGGAGAAAAAAAGGGAGAAAAAGGAGATCTCCTTTTTCTCCCTTTTTTTCTCCTTTTTCTCTGTGTTAAAATTATTACTTCGCATCCGGAAAAGTCCGTGCCAGCCATCCATCCAACACAGTATTAAACTCAACCGGTTGCTCCATCATCGGAGCATGTCCGCATTTGTCGATCCAGTGTAATTCGTTTTTTGGAAGAAGGCGATGAAATTCTTCGGCAACATCAGGTGGAGTGATGGTATCATTCTTTCCCCATATCAGACAAGTAGGTTGTTTCATGAACTGAAGATCGTCGCTCATGTTATGGCGAATGGCAGATTTAGCAAGAGAAAGAATTCTGATCAGTTTGCCTTTATCGTTTACAATTCCATATACTTCATCAACCAGTTCTTTTGAAGCTGAAGCGGGATCGAAAAAAGTGTACTCAACTTTTTGCTTGATGAAATTATAGTCTTCTCTTCTTGGAAAAGATCCGCCCATAGCGTTTTCATAAAGACCACTACTTCCTGTAAGTACCATTCCGCGGATATTCTGCGGATGATTTTTTACATAAACCAGTGTAACGTGTCCGCCCAGTGAGTTGCCGATTAGGATGATGTCTTTGTATTGCTTGAAATTTATGAAGTTGTGGATAAACTCAGCCAGCGCTTTCACATTCGTATTCAGAAGTGGCAGCGTATAGATCGGCATAAGAGGAATTACGATACGATAACGTTTCGAGAAATGATTTACAACATCCGACCAGTTACTCAGTGCGCCGAACAATCCATGCAGAAGTAGCAGAGTGGGTCCGCTTCCTTCTTCAATGTAATGAAAGTCATTCTCCTGTTTGATTTCGTATTGCATAAAATCTTTTTTCCAAATGTAGAGAAAAAATGAGTAGTACACAGAGGCTCATTCCTGTGCTTTATACAATAGAAATTGTTGATTTTATTTTCCCACCGGCCTCAATCTGACATCCTGAAGGGTCCGAAAACGGCCGATTGTTGAAGAAATTTTCTTCGGAATGTGCGCAGGCCATATTCTGAAAGCCGCGCCCATGGCTCGGTTCAGAAAGTTTTCAACAAAGTGGTAAAAAGTGGTAGGAAGTGGTAAAATTTGAATTACATTAGCGCAAAGAAAAAATCTTCGAATGGCGGGATTCATCGGTGAATTTCATTGTACAGTTGATGCAAAAGGACGCTTCCTTTTGCCGGGCGGCTTGAAAAAGCAAATTCCGGCGAAAGAGCAGAAGCTTTTCGTTGCCAACCGCGGAATGGAAAAGCATCTGGTGATGTATACACGTAAGGAATGGGATAAGATCAGTGATGAAGTCAATTCACTGAACATGTTCGTTCGCAAGAACCGTGAGTTCTTGCGCAAATTCAATAACGGCGCAACTTCGATGGAACTGGATACAACTAACCGATTACTGCTTCCAAAAACATTGATGGATTATGCAGGAATCGAAAAAGATATTGTGCTCTTTGCTTATGGGAACCGGATTGAAATATGGTCAGAAGCGGAGTATGCTCGGATGATGAAGGATGATTCAGAAAACTTCTCACAATTGGCGGAAGAGGTGATGGGAAAGAAGAAGAAGGAGGAAGAAGATGACGACATATCATGAGCCGGCTCTGTTGAATGAATGTATTGAAGCCTTACAAATTAAACCTGATGGGGTTTATGTCGATGTCACTTTTGGTGGCGGCGGACATTCGAAGGAAATTTTAAAACGATTGGGTGAAAAAGGTCGGCTGATCGCTTTTGATCAGGATGAAGATGCAGAACGAAATTCTATCAAAGATCCTCGTTTTGTTCTTGTCAGACAGAATTACAGATTCATTAAAAATTTTCTTCGCTATTACGATGCTATTCCAGTCGATGGAATTTTAGCTGACCTGGGCATTTCTTCTTATCAGATCGATGCTGCAGACCGCGGATTTTCTATTCGCTACGAAGCGGAACTTGATATGAGAATGAATCGTGAATCGAAAATCACTGCAGCTGATATTCTGAATACTTATTCTGAAGAAAAACTGCTGAAGATCTTCTCGCAATTTGGAGAAGTTCATAATTCTAAAACGCTTGCAAGGAAAATAGTTGACGTAAGGAAAACAGAAAAGTTGACACATATCGATCAGTTTAAAACAGCGATCATGTCATGTGTCGACAAAAAAGCAGAAAGTCAGTATTACGCTAAAGTGTTTCAGGCATTACGGATTGAAGTGAACGAAGAACTTGAATCGTTGAAAGAAATGCTGGTGCAGACAACAAATGTACTGGCACCACAAGGCAGATTGGTAGTGCTCTCGTATCATTCTCTGGAAGACCGCTTAGTGAAAAACATTATTTCAAAAGGAATATTTGAAGGAGAAGTTGAGAAGGATGTCTTCGGAAACCAGACCAATAGTCCTTTAAAAGCAGTAAACCGGAAACCCATTGAAGCGACAGAAGAAGAAGTGAAAAGGAATCCGCGTTCACGTAGCGCAAAATTAAGAATAGCTGAAAAGAATTAACTGATGGCTGAGAATAAAAGAAAACCTGCTCCTGTAGTTGAAGAAGCTGAAGAAGTAGAAGAGGAAGCTCCCAAGGTTGAGAGAAAACCAAAGAAGAAAGTTAAACCACCCATGATCCTTACCCGGTTCATGGATGTCTTCGGAATCTTTCAGCGCAATGAAATTGCCAAAGCAATGCCATTTGTATTGTTTGTCACTTTTTTGATCATCTGTTACATAGGAAATAGTTATTACGCGGAACGAGTGATCAGAGATATTGAGAAAACAAAGAATGAATTGAAAGAACGCCGTGCTGAATACATTTCTACTATGTCGCAATTAATGGCAGAGAGCAAACAATCTGAATTAGCACGTGAACTTTCAGCATCAGAATTAAAAGAGAATACTCAGCCAACGCAGAAAATTTTTGCACCGAAAAAAGAAAAAAAATAATAAGAGTACCCCGCACGAACATGGAAGTAAAAAAGGACATAATGTGGAGAATCAACATATCATTTATCATGATGTGTTTGATGGGTGTGGTCATTCTTGTCCAGATCTTCCGTATCCAGTTTGTGCAAGGCGATTACTGGACTGCACAGGCAGACAGTTTTTCAACACGATATAAGCAAGTAGAAGCAAGCAGAGGAAACATATTCTCAAGTGATGGGCGATTGTTAAGCACATCTATTCCTATATATGATATCCGTATGGATCTTCTGGCAGACGGATTGACGGAAGAAAATTTTAACAGAAATATTGACTCGCTGGCGATCAGCCTTTCATTACTATTTCCTGACCGCACAGCAGCGGATTTCAAATCTTCTCTTCGTGAAGCCAGAACTTCAAAAGAAAGATTTTTCCTTGTAAGAAGAAATGTGCGTTACGCTGAACTACAGACTTTAAAAACATTTCCACTTTTCAGAATGGGAAGATATAAAGGCGGATTAATGGTTCTTCAGAAAGAGATCCGTGAAATGCCTTTCAAAATGCTTGCTTCCCGTACGATCGGAACAATGCGTGATTTTAAACCGGTCGGAATTGAATCTGCTTACAATAATGAATTGAAAGGTGTCGGCGGACGCCGTCTTGAACAACGTATCAGTGGCGGAATGTGGAAGCCATTAAATGATAAAGAAGAAATTGAATCGAAAGATGGTCATGATATCGTTACAACAATTGATATCAATATTCAGGATGTTGCCGAAAATTCACTCGAAGAACATTTGATGATGCATAATGCTGATCATGGCTGTGCAGTGTTGATGGAAGTTGCAACAGGAGAGATCAAAGCGATTGCAAATCTGAAAAGAAATGCAGAAGGAAATTATGTAGAGGATTTTAATTATGTAATAGCGGAAGCTACTGAACCGGGCTCAACCTTTAAAATGGCTTCAATGCTTGCAGCTCTTGACGATGGTTTGATTGATCCGGAAGATTCAATTTTTGTCGGCAACGGTGAACGCAAGTATGGACAATTAACAATGGAAGATGCGCACCCGCCACACTTTCCTAAGCTTTCAATTCAACAGGCTTTTGAAACATCTTCAAATGTTGGTATTTCATCTGCGATCGTAGCACGTTATTCTAAAAATCCGCAGGCTTTCATAGATAAAATTAAGTCGTTCGGATTAGGAACACCACTTGGACTTGAAATAGAAGGTGAAGGTACTCCACGGATCAAAAATATTACTGCTGAAGACTGGTCAGGTGTTTCTTTGCCTTGGATGTCGATAGGTTACGAAACGAAATTAACTCCGCTTCAGATCCTGGCCTTCTATAATGCAATTGCAAATAATGGCCGCATGGTTCGTCCGCATTTTGTAAAAGAGATCCAGAGTCATGGCCGGACAATAAAAAAATTCGGTACAGAGATAATCCGTGATTCAATTGCATCTCCTGCTGCTCTTGCTAAAGCAAGAAAACTAATGGAAGGTGTTGTTGAAAGAGGGTCTGCTAAAGAATTAAATAAGTCTCCTTATAGAATCGCAGGTAAAACAGGTACTGCACAGATCTCTGTCAATAAATTCGGTTACGATAAAACTCATCCATCATATCAGGCATCATTCGTTGGATATTTTCCGGCTGATGCTCCGAAATATTCGTGTATGGTTGTAGTATATGCACCTTCAAGAGACGTTTATTTCGGTGGTGCCGTTTCTGCTCCGATATTCAAAGACATTGCAGACAAAGTGTACAGTAATCATGTCGATCTTCATGATGATAAACCTGTTCACAGAGATACAACTGTTTCTCCTTTACCTCTTGCAAAAGCAGGGCAGCAAAAAGATCTGAAAAAAGTTTTTGCACATTTAAATATTCCATCATCGACTAAAGATATGGATGCAAATTTAGTTGCACCTGTTATTCAATCCGATCGAATCGTAATGAGCGAAAGGAAAAATGTTGCAGGAATTACTCCGAACGTTTATGGAATGGGATTGAAAGATGCAGTTTACCTTCTTGAAAATGCAGGCTATAGAGTGAAAGTTAATGGAAGAGGTAATGTTGTTCGACAGTCGATCAACTCCGGAACCAGAATAATAAAAGGACAGTTGATCATACTTGATCTGGATATATGAGGTTACTAAAAGATATTCTTTACAAGACCGGAATTGAAGAAGTGTCAGGTAGTACTGACCTCAATGTTATCGACGTCTGTTTTGATTCACGTTCTGCAAGAGAAGGCGGATTGTTCGTTGCTGTCAGAGGATTGCAATCAGACGGTCACAATTATATTTCTTCTGTTATTGAAAGAGGTGTAGTTGCAATAGTTTGTGAGCAATTTCCTGAAGAACTGATCAATGGTATTACTTATGTTCGTGTAAACGACAGTGCACTTGCACTTGCCATCATTGCTTCAAATTATTTCGGAAATCCATCTGAGAATTTAAAACTCATAGGTGTAACCGGAACAAATGGTAAGACAACGACTGCAACATTGTTGTATCAGTTGTTTCGAAAACTCGGTTATTCAGCCGGCTTGTTGTCGACTGTAAAAAATCAGATCAACGATCAGGTAATACCTGCAACGCATACAACTCCGGATCCAATTCAGTTAAACGGAATGTTATCGGCAATGGTAGATGCCGGTTGTTCGCATGCATTCATGGAAGTGAGTTCGCATTCAGTAGTTCAGAAACGAATAGCAGGACTTGTCTTTGCAGGAGGAGTTTTTACTAATCTGACACATGATCATCTTGATTACCATAAGACATTCGAGAATTATCTGAAAGCGAAAAAAGAATTTTTCGATCATCTCCCTGCAGAAGCGTTTGCTTTGACAAATCTGGATGATAAAAACGGAGCGATCATGCTTCAGAATACGAAGGCAAAAAAATACACATACGGATTAAAATCTATAGCTGATTATCGTTGCAAGTTGATCGAGAATCATTTTTCAGGATTACTTCTGAATCTTAATGGACAGGAAGTGCTTTGCCGTTTGGTTGGAAGTTTCAATGCTTACAATCTGACAGCAGCATTTGCAACAGCAACATTACTTGAAGAAGATAAGCTGGAAGTCTTGACAGCATTAAGTACGCTGGAGCCGGTTGAAGGTAGATTTGATTTTGTGACTTCTCCTTCACAGATAATTGGTGTAGTGGATTACGCACATACTCCTGATGCTTTGCAGAATGTTCTTTCAACAATTCATGATGTTAATGATGGTCATGGAAAGATCATCACAATAGTTGGATGTGGCGGAGATCGTGATTCAGCAAAACGTCCGGTGATGGCAAAGATCGCTTGCGAAAAAAGTGATCGTGTGATTCTGACAAGCGATAATCCGCGTTCGGAAGATCCTGCTGAGATCATTCGGCAGATGGAAAAAGGTGTTCCACTTGGAGAAGCAAGAAAGACACTTTCAATAGCTGATCGCCGTGAAGCGATCAAGACTGCAGTATCATTGGCAAAACCGGGTGATGTGATTTTAGTTGCCGGAAAAGGTCATGAAAAATATCAGGAAGTGAAAGGAGTTCGGACTCCATTCGACGATAAGAAAATATTACTCGAGTTATTTCAAATAATGGCATAGCATGTTATACTATCTGTTTGCTTATTTACATGATGAATTAAAGTTCCGGGCGCAGGAGTGTTTCAATACATTTCCTTCCGTGCAGCTTTAGCTTTGATCATGTCTTTGATCATTTCATTGTTGTTTGGAAAAAAGATCATAGGCATTCTTTTGAAGAAGCAGGTTGGTGAAACAGTTCGTGATCTTGGCCTCGATGGACAGAAGGTAAAGCAAGGAACACCTACTATGGGTGGTTTGATCATAATTGCGGCAATACTGATTCCGACACTTTTATTCGCCCGCCTTGTGAATGTGTATGTCATCATCATGATCGTTACTACAATCTGGTTAGGGATCATTGGTTTTATTGACGATTATATAAAAGTTTTCAAAAAAGATAAAGAAGGATTAGCTGGAAGATTTAAAATTCTTGGTCAGGTTGGATTAGGAATTATTATCGGAATAACTCTTTACTGGAATCCGAATGTTGTAGTTAAAGAGAAGCTGGTAAGCAAATCAATCGTTATTGAACATAGCAATGAGAATGTAATTGAAGACATGCGACTTTCGGAGAATGCATTGTATTCCCCGAAAGCAGTTAAGTCTACAACCACTACAATTCCATTCATCAAGAACCACGAATTTGATTATGCTTTTCTGATCAGCTGGATGGGTAAAGGGTATGAGAAGTATGCATGGCTTGTATTTATTCCGATCGTAATTCTGATCATCACTGCTGTTTCAAACGGAGCTAATATTACAGATGGTATCGACGGACTAGCTACAGGTACCAGTGCCATTATAGGAGCAACACTTGGTGTACTTGCTTATGTTTCCGGTAACACTGTCTTCGCAAATTATCTGAACATAATGTACATCCCGCATGCCGGTGAGCTGGTGGTATTCATTGCTGCATTCGTTGGAGCATGTGTAGGATTTCTCTGGTACAATGCATATCCCGCTCAGGTTTTCATGGGCGATACAGGAAGTCTTGCCTTAGGTGGGATCATTGCCACGTTTGCAATTGCGATCAGAAAGGAATTGCTCATTCCGATTTTATGTGGAGTGTTTTTGATAGAGAATGTATCGGTTGTATTGCAAGTGGGATATTTTAAATACACTAAGAAAAAGTACGGCGAAGGTCGACGTATTTTCAAAATGTCGCCATTGCATCATCACTATCAGAAATTAGGATATCACGAATCAAAAATAGTATCAAGATTCTGGATCATAGGGATCATGCTTGCAGTTCTTACAGTAGTAACATTAAAACTTCGTTGATCAGTTGAATACTCAGACAGAAAAAAAGAAACTAGTTGTACTGGGCGCCGGCGAAAGTGGTGTTGGTACAGCTGTCCTTGCCCAAAAGCAAGGCTTCGATGTTTTTGTGTCTGATAAAGGTGAGATCAAACCTGAGTATCGTGCAGCATTGGAGAAATACAAAATTCGTTTCGAAGAGGGCAAGCACGATGAATCAGAAATACTGAGTGCCAATGAAATTGTAAAAAGTCCCGGGATTCCTGAGAAAGTAGAAATACTGAAGAAGATCCGTAACGCAGGAATTCCTGTTGTCAGTGAAATAGAATTTGCAGGAAGATATTCAAAAGCGAAGATGATCGGCATTACCGGAACCAATGGTAAGACCACTACAACAATGCTGGTGTATCATATTCTGCAAAAAGCAGGATTGAAAGTTGGTTTAGCAGGAAATGTTGGAAAGAGTTTCGCTATGCAGGTTGCTGAGCAGGACTTCGATTATTATGTGCTTGAGTTAAGCAGTTTTCAACTGGATGACATGTATCATTTCAAATGTGATATCGCCATTCTTACAAATATTACTCCTGATCATCTTGACAGATATAATTATGAATTGAAAAATTATGTCATGGCAAAGTTCAGAATAGTTCAGAATCAAACATCAGCCGATGCATTTATTTATTGTGCGGATGATGCAATTACAACAGAATATCTCCCTTCTGTTGAAGTAAAATCAAAGAAGTATCCTTTTTCACTGAAATCAAAAGTGGAACAGGGAGCGTACGTAGAAGATCAACAACTCATCATAAACACAAACAACAACCAATTTACCATGCTGATACATGAACTAGCCCTACAAGGCAAACACAATTTACACAATACAATGGCTGCAGGAATAACTGCACAACTTGTTCACATCCGTAAGGAAGTCATTCGCGAAAGCATGATTGATTTCCGCAATGTTGAACACCGCCTTGAATTTGTAAATACGATTCACGGAATCGAATTCTATAACGATTCAAAAGCAACAAATGTTAATTCAACATGGTTTGCATTGGAAAGTTTTAATAAGCCTGTAGTTCTTATCCTTGGTGGAGTAGATAAAGGAAATGATTATGAAATGCTCGAAGAGTTGATCAAGGAAAAAGTAAAAGCAATTGTTTGTCTTGGAAAAGACAACAAGAAGATCTTCAAAGCATTTTCAGGAATGGTAGAAGAGATCGTTGAAACTGATTCAGCTGAATCTGCAGTGAGAGAAAGCTATCGCTTAAGTAAAAAAGGTGATGTTGTTCTTCTTTCTCCCGCTTGCGCAAGTTTCGACCTGTTCGAGAATTACGAAGACCGCGGACGCCAGTTTAAGAAAGCTGTCAAGTCGCTTTAATGGTTTTTCGTCTTTCGTTTTTCGAAAGATGAAAAACGAAATAATAAACACCCTCCCAAATTAACCAAAAACATGCAAGCAACCTGGCTTGATAAATATTTCAAAGGCGACCGGACGATCTGGATGATTGTATTCATTTTGTCGATCTTCTCATTACTTGCTGTATATAGTAGTACGGGTACTTTAGCGTACAAGTATAAAAGCGGCAATACGGAATATTATCTGTTCAAACATTTATTCATTTTAGCATTTGGTATTGGGTTAATGTATGCGGCCCATCTGGTTCGCTATACTTATTATTCAAAGATCTCCATCATTGCTTTGTTTGTCACAGTGCCTTTATTGGGACTGACTCTTTTATTAGGAACAAATCTCAATGAAGCCAGTCGTTGGCTGACATTGCCGGGAACTAATATTACGTTTCAGACATCTGATTTTGCTAAGCTGGCATTGATCATGTTTGTAGCCCGGATGTTATCAAAGAAGCAGGACGAAATCAAAAGTTTCAAATCAGCATTCCTGCCTGTGGTAATTCCGGTATTGATCGTTTGTGCATTGATCCTTCCCGCAAATTTCTCAACTGCCGCTGTTGTCTTTTCATCAGCGATTTATCTGATGTTCATTGGAAGAATCAGCATGAAATACATTGCTGCAATGGTTGGAATCGGGATCGCAGCATTCATGTTGTTCATCGTAATTTCAATGGCGATAGGGCATACCGGCAGGATTGAAACATGGAAAGCACGTATTGAACGTTTCTCAGGTGATGAGGCAGCAGATAATTATCAGTCAGATCAGGCAAAAATTGCAATTGCCCGCGGAGGTTTGATTGGTGTGTTTCCGGGAAATAGTGTTCAACGGAATTTTCTGCCACATCCATATTCGGATTTCATATTTGCTATCATAATAGAAGAGTATGGATTTCTAGGAGCAGCATTTCTGATCTCGCTTTATTTACTTCTCTTCTTCAGAGTCATTCGGTTCATTCATCATAGTCCCATGGCCTTCGGCACGCTACTCGCCGCAGGTTGTACATTCATGCTTGTCTTTCAGGCATTGATAAATATGGCAGTAGCAGTGAATTTATTTCCTGTAACCGGACAGCCTTTGCCATTCCTGAGTATGGGCGGAACATCGATCTGGTTTACAAGTATTGCATTAGGAATAGTATTAAGCGTAAGTCGTCAGGTCGAAAAAGAAAAGAAAGAAGGAGGAGCAGAACTTGCAGCGGCCTAGTTTAAGAGTGATCATTAGCGGTGGCGGTACAGGTGGACATATTTTTCCTGCAGTAGCTATTGCAAATGCATTAAAAAAAATGAATCCGGCAACAGAGATTTTGTTTGTCGGTGCCAATGGCAGAATGGAAATGGAAAAAGTTCCGGCTGCCGGATATAAAATAGTAGGATTGAACATAAGTGGTATTCAAAGGAAATTGTCATTACAAAATCTGATGTTGCCAATCAAAATACTTCAAAGCGTTTTTAAAGCACGGATGATAGTGAAAGAATTTAAACCGGATGTTGCAGTTGGTGTAGGAGGTTATGCTTCCGGACCATTATTGTTTGCAGCAACCGGTATGAATGTTCCTGCTTTGATCCAGGAGCAGAATTCTTTTGCCGGAATCACAAATAAACTTCTGTCAAAAAGAGTTAAGCGTATATGTGTAGCATATGATGGAATGGAGAATTATTTTCCTGCAGATAAAATAAAGATCACCGGAAATCCTGTAAGGGAGAATATGGTCGATATAAAAGGTAAACGTGAAGAGGCTCTGCGCTTTTTCAGCTTATCGTCTGATAAAAAAACAGTTTTGCTTATTGGCGGAAGCTTAGGAGCAAGAACACTTAATCACAGTATTGCAGAGGGAATTCAGAAGTTAGCTGATAAAAATATTCAATTGATCTGGCAGACAGGAAAAGCATTTTATCCGAAGGCTCAGGAATTAACATCACAGTATTCGGCAAATGGAATTTCAGCGTATGATTTTATTCAACGAATGGATCTGGCCTTTGCAGCTGCAGATGTAGTGATCTCCAGAGCAGGAGCGAGTTCTGTTTCTGAACTGGCCTTAGTTGCAAAACCGGCAATACTGGTTCCATCTCCGAATGTTGCTGAGGATCATCAGACGAAGAATGCTATGTCGCTGGTGAAAAAAGATGCAGCAATTCTGATAAGTGATGCAGAAGCATCAGCAAAACTAATTACACAAGCAATAGAATTGATCAATGATCAATCGGCTCAAAATAAATTACAGCAAAATATTTCTAAGCTGGCATTGGCAAATTCTGCTGATGTTATAGCAGAGGAAGTTTATTCTATTTCAGGAAAATAAGTGTTCGACAATAAAACACATATCTATTTTGTAGGGATCGGAGGCATTGGTATGTCGGCCATAGCTCGCTATTTCAAATCCATTGGAAAAGAAGTAAGCGGCTATGATAAAACTCCAACACCTTTGACAGATGAACTTATCGACGAAGGAATATCCGTTCATTTCGAAGACAATTTGTCTCTGGCTGAAAAGATCTATTCCGATCCTGACAAAAAAGGAAATGTTCTTGTTGTTTATACACCTGCAATTCCAAAAGACCATACAGAATGGAATTTCTTCAAAGACAATCAATATGAACTGAAGAAACGGTCAGAAGTTCTGGGAATGATCACCAAGAGTAGTTATACAATCGGTATTGCCGGTACTCATGGCAAGACTACTACTTCTTCAATGGTTGCACATATATTAAAGAGTGCAGGATTGAATTGCACAGCCTTTCTTGGTGGGATCACAAAGAATTACCGGACTAATTTATTGTTGGGAAATTCAATCGGTAAAAAATATACAGTAGTTGAAGCCGACGAATATGATCGTTCATTTCTCGCTTTACATCCTGATCTGGCAGTGATCACATCGATGGATGCCGATCATCTGGATATCTACGGCGATCATAATTATATGATCGATTCGTACAGGTTGTTTGCCGGACAGGTAAAAGACGGAGGACTTTTGATTCACCGTTCAGGACTTCCTGTAACGGATCTGGATATAAATATGCAATCGTATTCGATCGATGCAGCTGCCGATTTCAAAGGTGAGAATATTCACATAAAAGATCATCGATATCATTTTAACTGGACAAGTGCAAAAGATCTGATAGAAGACCTGACCAGCGAGATGCCGGGATTGCACAATGTTGAAAATGCAGTCGCAGCTGTTGCAGTTGCAGTGCATCTGGGAATTGAAAATGATACTATAAAAAAGGCAATGGCCTCTTATAATGGTGTAAAGCGTCGTTTTGATTATCAATTGAAGACCGCAGATTGTGTTTACATTGATGATTATGCTCATCATCCGGAAGAGTTAAGGGCATGTATTTCCTCAGTTAGAGAACTCTATCCGGGAAAAAGGATCACAGGAATTTTTCAGCCGCATCTGTATTCACGAACACGTGATTTTGCAGAAGGTTTTGCGAAAAGTTTATCGATGCTTGATTGTCTTATCCTGCTCGACATCTATCCGGCACGCGAACTTCCGATTCCGGGAGTGACATCAGAAATAATTTTTAATGATGTGACCTGTGAGAAGTATCAATGTTCGAAAAATAAAGCGTTGGAAGTTTTGGAAGCGCATCCATCGGATGTTGTACTGACATTAGGAGCAGGTGATATTGATCAGTTGGTAAGACCCATTAGTGAACTATTACAAAAAGCAATTAAGTCATGAGTGAGAATCCGAACCGTAGCAAAATCTTGCGCATTACAGCGTATGGTGCAGTGATTGTAGCCTTTTTGATCACATTGGGGTTTTCTGAACATCGTCAGGATGTAATGCCTTGTAGTGATGTTGAAGTTGCTATCATCGATACTCTGGGACATAACTTTGTGGAAGAGGGCGAGATCATGGAATTGGTGAAGAATAAGTTCGGAACATTGAAGGGAAAACCGTTAAGTTCTATTAACATTAGTTTGTTGGAAAAAATCATTAATACAAACCCATTTATCGCTGACGCTGAAGTATTTTCAACCATTGATGGAAAGATCAAAATTGAAGTAAAGCAACGCATGCCGGTCGTTCGCATAGTGAATGTGAAAGATGAGAGTTTCTACATTGACGATCAAGGTGTATTCATGCCTTTGTCAGGTGATTACACAGCAAGAGTTGCAGTTGCAAATGGATATATTTTCGATACGGAATCTGAAAGAAGAGTAACAGTATACGACGGGGAAAAGAAAGATACTGCAATTAAACTTTCACGAATTGATGAAATATTTCATGTTGCAGATTACATCTACCATCATGAATTCTGGAATGCACAGATTGAACAAATTTATGTGAATGCAGAAGGGGACATTGAATTGATACCACGAGTAGGAAGTCAAAACATTGTTTTAGGAAATAGTGAAAAACTGGAAAAGAAATTGAACAAACTGTTATTGTTTTACCGTGAGGGACTGAGCAAAACAGGATGGAACAAATACAAAACTATCAATCTGAAATACGAAGGTCAGGTTGTTTGCACAAAAAAGTGATATGGAAAAAAACGAAGACATCGTAGTTGGTCTTGACATTGGTACAACGAAGATTTGTACAATTGTAGGTCGGAGAAATGAGTTCGGCAAGATCGACATTTTAGGTTATGGGAAAAGTGAGTCACTTGGCGTAACACGCGGCGTGGTCACTAACATTGTGAATACAATTGAGTCGATCAAAATGTCGGTCACTGAAGCTTCTGAGAAATCAAAGGTTGATATCGGTTCAGTGTACGTTGGTATCGCCGGACAGCATATTAAAAGTTTGCAGCACCGTGGTATGCGTACCCGTAATTCATTGGATGATGAAATCAACCAGGAAGATATAGATGCCATTGTTGACGACATGTATAAACTAGCAATGCCTCCGGGAGAAAAGATCATTCACGTTATTCCGCAGGAGTATATCATTGATAACGAGCAGGGAATTAAGAATCCGATCGGTATGTCAGGTGTTCGTCTTGAAGCAAATTGTCACATCATCACCGGCCAGATCACAGCTGCAAAAAATATTTACAAATGCGTTGACAGAGCATCTCTGGAAACAAAAGGTTTATATCTGGAGCCACTTGCATCATCAGAAGCAGTTTTAACTGAAGAAGAAAAAGAAGCAGGAGTTGTATTGGTTGATATCGGTGGTGGTACTACTGATGTTGCAATATTCCAGGACGGAATCATTCGTCATACTGCCGTTATTCCTTTCGGTGGAAATGTTATCACAGAAGATATTAAAATGGGATGTTCAATCATCCGCAATCAGGCCGAACTTTTGAAGATCAAATTTGGTTCTGCATTGGCAAGTGAAAATCTGGAGAATGAAATTGTTTCAATTCCCGGATTAAGAGGAAGAGAGCCACGTGAGATCTCTGTTAAAAATCTTTCACACATCATTCAGGCTCGTATGGAAGAGATCATCGAGCATGTTCATTTTGAAATCCGCAATTCAGGATTTGAAAAGAAACTGATCGCAGGTATTGTTATCACCGGTGGTGGAGCACAGTTACGTCACATCGTTCAGCTTGTAGAATTTATTACAGGAATGGATACACGTGTCGGATATCCGAATGAACATTTAGGAAAAGGTGCAGATGATCTTAAGAGTCCAATGTATGCAACAGGTGTTGGACTTGTAATAAAAGGTTTCCACGATCTTGACAAGACAAGAAAAAGTTTACTTACAAAAGTTCTTGAAGAAGCACCAAAAGCAACTCGTGCAGGGAAGCTGAAAGAAGATAAAGTAAAACAAGGAACACCACGTCCGTCATTATTTGAGATCATCGCAGATATTTTCAAAGAGGAAAAGGACAAAGAACTATAATCAATAACGAAGATTATAGACATTAAAAGAATAAACAAACGGAACAATCAACAATACTTAACACAAAAAAACATTTTCAACATGGAATTCGATCTTAATAAGGACAAGGGGTCTATCATCAAAGTAATCGGCGTAGGTGGTGGTGGCAGCAATGCTGTAAATCATATGTATCGTCAGGGAATCAAAGGCGTGGAGTTCGTGGTATGTAATACCGATGCTCAGGCTTTAGAAATGTCGCCGGTCCCGACAAAAATTCAACTGGGAAGTAGTCTGACAGAAGGCCGTGGAGCCGGGTCAATTCCTGAAGTTGGTAGAAATGCTGCAATCGAGAACATCGAAGACATTCGCAAATTTTTATTGGCGGATACTCGTATGGTTTTCATTACAGCAGGAATGGGCGGAGGTACCGGAACCGGTGCTGCTCCGATCATTGCACAAACGGCAAGAGAAATGGGGATTCTTACAGTCGGTATCGTTACTATTCCTTTCGAATTCGAAGGAAAGAAAAGAAAGCAACAAGCCGACGATGGAATTGAAGCATTGAAGAATAGTGTAGATACTATTCTGATCATCAGAAATCAAAAGCTGCGTGAAATGTTTGGCAATCTTAATTTGTCAGATGCATTCTCGCATGCAGATAATATTTTAACAACTGCTGCAAGAGGAATTGCAGAGATCATCACTGTAACAGGTTATATCAACGTCGATTTTGAAGATGTGAAAACAGCCGTTCAGAATAGTGGAGTAGCGATAATGGGTTCAGCGATTTCTGAAGGTGAACACCGTGCAACGAAAGCAGTTGAACAAGCTCTTGCATCGCCTTTATTGAACGATAACAATATCAAAGGAGCGCGTTACATATTAATGAATGTAGCATCAGGATCAAAAGAAGTTACAATGGACGAGATCGGTGTTATCACTGATTTCATTCAGGAGCAAGCAGGTCTTACTGCAGATATCATCTGGGGAAATTGTACAGATGAAAGTCTTGGCGAGAAATTGTTGGTGACGATCATTGCAACAGGATTCAAGACTCGTGAAGAGATCGGAAGTGAGCAGATCAAAGCAAAAGAAAATGTAAAGACAGTTCATAAATTAGATGATGCAGTTGCGCCTGTAGCTCCATCACCTGCTTTACCTGAATTGAATTTCAATGAACCGATTCTGAAAAAAGATATTCCTGCAGATACGAATGTTCCGGCAAACGAATCGCGTGAAGTTACTTTTGAATTTGGTCAGAATACACTTCGCGAAAGTCCGATCACAACTCCCGTAGCAGAAAGACAAGATGCAAATCCGACAAAGAACGAGCAGGTTGTTTATGATCTTTATGATCACACGGTAGAAGATGAAACAGATGAGCAACTTCGTAAAGCACGTGAGCGTGTAACGAAATTGAAGCAACTTAGCTATAGAATCGGAAATGCAAACATTTCTGATATGGAAAAAGAGCCTGCTTTCAAAAGAAGAAATATTAAACTTGATTCAGTACCACATTCAAGCGAATCAAGTGTTTCAAGATATACATTAAGCAACGAAGAAGATAAGAAAACAGAATTGCGTCAGAACAATTCATTTCTTCACGACAACGTCGACTAATAAAAATCTCGTGTAAGCCGTTTTAACATGCGGTCCAAAATAGTTTCCATGTTAAGTTTCGTTTTGTTCCGAAAAACCTCCTCCCCGGGAGGTTTTTTTTTGACTTAAAACTAAAAACGTACACTTAAACTTAAACTTAAAAAAAACGAAAAGAGTCATTACCGGACAGAGGCCCGGTGACCGTTCACACTCACACCCACACTCACACACTTTGAGTTTGAGTTTGAGTGTGAAGTGTGTCGGAATTCAACCTCACACCCACACCCACACTTCACACCCACACCCACACCCTGTGAGTTTGAGTTTGAGTGTGAAGTGTGTCGGAATTCAACAGGGGCTTTGAACTTTAACCTCAGCAGAGTATCTTTACACAAAATACCACACAATGACTTTAGAAGAAAAAATAAACACCGACCTCAAAGCAGCCATGCTTTCGAAAAATGAAGCAGCATTGCGCGGATTGCGTGCTGTGAAATCGGCATTACTGCTGGCAAAAACTTCCGGAGCAAATGGGGTTTCTGCTGAAGATGAATTTAAAATTTTGCAGAAATTAGTGAAGCAGCGGAAAGAATCTGTTGATATTTATAAGCAACAGAACAGAGAAGACCTAGCGAAAAGTGAAGTTGAGGAGATAGAAGTGATCGAGAAATACCTTCCACAAATGATGGGTGAGGAGGAAATTAAAAACGGAATTCAGGCAATTATTGCACAAGTAGGCGCAAAAGGCCCCGGAGATCTGGGTAAGGTAATGGGCGCTGCATCGAAAAATTTTGCCGGAAAAGCCGATAATAAGTTGGTTTCGCAATTGGTGAAGGACCTTTTGGCAGCTATGTAAATCGCTAATTTGGTGGATATTAATATTATCCTACCTTTGACTCGCTAATAAACGCCCGCTATTTAAACAATCAATTATTCGTTAGAACAATCGAGTTGCGGGCCCGGTTGCTTCTGACGAGAGATTAATATTTATTACCAAATGAAAACCGGTAAAGTAAAATTCTTCAACGAATCTAAAGGATATGGATTCGTTGTTGTAGACGACAACAACTCTGAAGTTTTTGTTCATCACAGTGGATTAATCGACAAAATTCGTGAAAACGATTCTGTTGAATTTGAAATCGTAGATGGAAAAAAAGGACAGAACGCTGTAAACGCTCGCAAGCTACCATAACAGCACACCTCTTATGTGAAAGGCTACCCAAAAGGTAGCCTTTTTTTTGTTTTTAAATGTGTAATTAGAATTTGCTTTGTTAATTTGCATTTATTTCTCTCTCATATCGAATGTCGAAATTATATATTTACAATTTGGGTCAATATTTTTTATGGCAATAAGATTAACTTGTATAGCTTTTTTTATTTCAGCACTGACTGGTTATAGTCAACTAAATAACTTGTGGTTGTTTGGATATGCTAATGGCTCTGGCGCACCTTTGGGTGGAAGTAGAATAGATTTTATTTCAGGGAGCATAGATACTATGCTTGATCCCCGGCAATTAAATTTCAATGCTACCAATGCAGTTATTTCAGATAATGCAGGACAACTTTTGTTTGCAACAAATGGAATTGAAGTAATTAATGCGCAGCAACTAACCATGTTGAATGGCGGAGGATTAAACCCTGGTCAAATTGCTACAACATGGGCGACTAGAGGACTTCCAATTAGTCAAGGTGCTTTGATAATTCCGGTTCCATCAGATTCAAATTCATACTACTTATTCCATATGAGTGCTGAATTTTTTGGCCCTACTATGTCGTGGATTCAGCCTTTCAATCTTTTTTATTCTAAAATAAATATGACATTGGATAATGGCTTAGGAGCTGTAGTTCAAAAAAACATTTCTGCCATTCACGATACAATAACTTTAGGTGAAATGACAGCTGTCAAACATGCAAATGGAAGAGATTGGTGGATAGTTACACATAAGTTTGATTCAGATCAGTTTTTAACTGTGCTCGTAACTCCACAAGGATTAACAGGCCCATTTAGACAAGCGATAGGACCGAATTATGTTACAGGAGCTAATGGACAAGTTGTGTTTTCTCAGGATGGAAAAAGATTTGCAAGATATGATCCTACTCGCGGTGAGGATCTGGACCTTTTTAATTTTGATCGTTGCACAGGACTATTTTCATTGGTGAAGCATGTTTCTATACCTGACAGCTCAGGAGCTGGTGGAGTTGCATTTAATAGATCAGGTCGATTTTTGTATGTTACTTCAATTACTCAGATATATCAATTTGATCTGGATGATCCTGATTGGGATTTGAATTATGATACAGTTGCAGTTTATGATGGATTTTATTCACCTTCTTATCCTTTTGCCACAACATTTCTCGCTTCGTATCTCGCGCCGGACAATAAAATATATGTAACTGCCAGTAATGGAGTACAAGCAATTGCTACTATAGATTATCCTGATTCACTAGGAATGTCATGTTCTGTTTGCCAACATTGCGTTGCATTACCTACAGTAATGGCATATACAGTCCCAAACTATCCGAATTATAATTTAGGCACTGATTCAACTTCTGTTTGTGATACACTACTTAATATAGCCTTCCTTCCGGAGTTTTATGAAATATCTGTTTTTCCAAACCCAGCGACATCAACAATTTATATTGATTGTAATTCTGAATATTCAATTAAGATTTATAATATGCTGGGATATGCGGTTCTAATAAAGCCAGATATTACAACAGATCATGCACTAGATATAAGCGGACTCGTTCCGGGATTTTATATAGTTGAAATTTCAGTAAAAGGAGAATATAAGAAATCTGTAAAAATATTGAAACTATAAATGCAGTTTATAGAAAAAAGAGTGCCAATAGCTCAAAGTATTTTAGTAATAAAAGCTAAATTAATTACTGAGTATCACTTTAAATTGTTTTGATGTATTGCCATTTGAAACTTTAAATACATAAACACCAGATTGAAAATTATTCTTACTCAAGAATATTTCCCGAAAAAACGTTACTTTGTAAATACTTTTTCCCGCGAGATCAAAAATCTCCAAAGTTGAACTTATATTTAATTCTGCTTTTATATGCCATTCATAATTATCACTCAAGAGTTGAATTTTTTCATTCAGAGTATTAACGATGATTTCATTCGGCAGAAAAGTGCCACAAAAGCAGATCATGCCCGAATCTGTTGTAACTTAGCATCGCAAGGAAAATCACATAATTCGAAAACAAAGTATCTCCAACTATACTTCCGGAAGTTATATTTGTACATCCAAAAGGATATCATTTTGCACTAAAAAGTCCCTGACAAATAAGTTGAAAATTTTCCAAAGCCCAAACACCGTTACATCCTGAAGTTGGTGGAATAACGTAATACGTATTAATAATGGTTTGGGAATAGGACGACTTAGTGAAAATCGCACTGCTGAAGAATATAAATAGTATTAATATTCTTAAAAAATTAATTGATTTTAAACTCATATTTTTGACAACGATTTAGAAAATAGGAATTTATTATTTGTATCGTTATATGAAAGTTTCAATAAAGATATAAAATTCTCTGAATTATGAATGCCAAAGCACCGTTTTTTACATTCATCCTAAAATTAGAAAAAAATAAAACAAATCTCTACATTCGTCCTTACAAATCAACCTATGGATCAGTCTATATGCGCCGGAATTGACATCGGCGGAACCAATACTAAATATTCTTTTGTGGATAGATCCGGTAAGATCATTTTTAAGAGTGAAGTACCAACAGGGAATTCTGCTGATCCGAATGAACTGATCGAACGTGTTTGTGATGAGTTGAAGCATTCTGCAAATAGGCTAGGGATTCAAGAACATCTTGCAGGAATTGGCATTGGAGCTCCGAATGGAAATTATTTTTCAGGGACTGTTGAATTTGCGCCCAATTTAAATTGGTATGGAATCATCCCTGTTGCCAATATGTTCGAAGATAGAATGAACGTTAAAACATTTCTTACCAATGATGCCAATGCTGCTGCAATGGGAGAAATGTATTTCGGGTCCGCAAAAGGAATGAAGGATTTTGTTTTCATCACACTAGGCACTGGACTGGGAAGCGGAATTGTTGTGAATGGCGATCTGGTTTATGGACATGATGGATTTGCAGGTGAAATGGGGCATGTAATCGTTATTCAGAACGGTCGACTTTGTGGTTGTGGAAGAAAAGGTTGTCTGGAACAATATTGCAGTGCAACGGGATTAGTGAAAACATATCTTGAATTTCTTGCAAACGAAGACCCTGAAAAATTTTCTGCAATTGATAAAACAACAGTTAATTCAAAATCCATTTATGAAATGGCATTGTCAGGAGACAAGGTAGCGATCAATTCCTTTAATTATACAGGAGAAATACTTGGATTTGCTTTGGCCAATACTGTAGCCTATACCAGTCCGGAAGCATTTTTTCTTTTTGGTGGTCTTGCCGAAGCAGGGGAATTACTTCTTGTACCAACAAAAATAAGCTTCGAGAAAAATCTACTTAGTATTTATAAAAACAAAATTTCCATTTCTGTTTCAGGATTGCCGGAGAGTGATGCAGCATTACTCGGAGCATCTTCTTTAGCATGGAATGAATTAAATAAAATCTCACAGTAATCTTATAATTTAAAATGAAAATATTATCCATTGCAATTCTCCTTTGCTTAATATCACAAGATTCAATAATGGCTCAGAAGCAAAACAATTTACCTCTCATTCCGCTTCCTGAAAAACTGATAATCGGAAATGGAAATTTTGAGATCAATGAATCGACAGTTTTATTCAGTCATGATGAAAATGCATTGAAGGATTTGAATTTTCTGCAGTCATATATTGTCGATCGTTACAATATTACTCTAAAAGCTACAATCGGTTCATCGCAGAAAAGATCGGTTTTTGTGAAACGTAATTCATCAATGAAGCCTGATGAATATACTTTGAATGTCGATTCGATGAATATAAAAATCGAAGGCGGAACGGGTGCCGGAGTGTTCTATGGAATTCAGACATTGATCCAGCTTTTACCTGCCGGTCGTACAACAAAACTTTCAGTTGCTGCTGTTGAGATTTCTGATCAGCCACGTTTTTCATGGCGCGGAATGCATCTGGATGTTTGTCGTCATTTTTTTACTGTTAAAGAAGTTAAAAAGTATCTCGACTATCTGGCAATGTATAAAATGAATGTTTTTCACTGGCATCTCACAGATGATCAAGGCTGGCGAATTGAAATAAAAAAATATCCGAAGCTCACAGAAATAGGGGGATACAGAAATGGAACTTTGATCGGACACTACAGTGAAACTCCGGAACGGTATGATACTATTCGGTACGGTGGATTTTACACTCAGGATGAGATCAAAGATGTAATTGAATACGCAGGAACAAGACATATTCAGATCGTTCCCGAAATTGAAATGCCGGGACATGCTCTGGCTGCACTTGCTGCATATCCGATGCTTGCATGTACTCCGGGACCATTTGAAGTTGGTAAAAGCTGGGGCGTCTTCAAGGATGTATTTTGTCCGAGCGAACTTACATTTAATTTTTTGCAGGATGTATTAACAGAAGTAAGTGAACTGTTTCCCGGAAAATATATTCACATTGGCGGTGATGAATGTCCGAAAGATCGCTGGAAGGAAAGTTCATTTTGTCAGGAGTTAATGAAGAAAGAAGGTTTGAAAGATGAACATGAACTTCAAAGTTATTTTGTTCAGCGAATGGGAAAATTCCTTCAGACAAAAAATAAAAAACTTATCGGTTGGGATGAAATTCTGGAAGGTGGAATAGCAGAAGATGCAACGATCATGTCATGGCGTGGATATGCCGGTGGTGTAACTGCTGCAAAACAAAAGCATGATGTTGTAATGACGCCAACGGCATATTGTTACTTCGACTATTACCAGTCAGCAAGCCCGAATGAGCCTTTAGCAATCGGTGGATATTTACCATTGAATATGGTCTATCGTTTCGAACCTGTTGCAGATGTTCTTACTGCGGATGAATCAAAATATATTCTCGGAACACAAGGAAATATCTGGACAGAATACATTGACACTTGGAAAAAACTTGAATACATGGCAATGCCACGCATGGCAGCGTTAGCAGAAGTTGCATGGACAAAAAAGGAATTAAAAGACTACGATGGTTTTGCAAGACGATTATCTTCTCATACTAAACTACTGTCATTTCTGAATGTAAATTATTCCAAAGCATTTTATGATATCAGTACACGTGTTACTCCAAATGGAAGTCGTGGTATAAATGTAGAACTACTTTGCAATTATCCGAACGGGCAAATTCATTACACAACAAATATGTCAGAGCCGAATGCAACATCTCCTGTTTATACTTCGAAGTTTAATTTCGATCAGTCGATGATGTTAAAAGCAGCATTGTTTGAAGGTCGTCAGATGAAAGGAAATGTTTTTTCGCAGAAGTATCTTGTTAATTATGCAACCGGAAAAGAAGTGACATTGAAAGATCAACCCGATCCTGAATACAGCAAAGGGGGAGCATTTACGCTTGTAAATGGAATCGTTGGAAATTTACCATGGAATGGAAATGACTGGCTTGGTTTTCAGAAAACCGGAATGGATGCAACGATTGATCTAGAGATAGTACGCGAGATCACGCAGGTAAATGTCGATGTATTGAATGATTCAGTAAGCTGGATCTATCCGCCGGCATCAATAGAAGTTTTGGTCAGTGAAGATAATATTGAATTCGCAAGTGTCGGAAAACTTAATTCGGATGAAATAAAAAAATCCGGAAGACTAACTTCATTAAAATTCGCTAAACGCTCAGCACGTTACGTAAAAGTAATTGCAACGACAAAAGGTAAAATAGAAGCAGGAGCACCAGGTGCGGGAAATGATGCGTGGATTATGGTTGATGAAATTCAGGTCAATTAAATAAAGTAAATTTTAGAAATTGAAAAACCAGCTCTATTTTTTATCAGCAATTTATTTCTATGTTTAGGAATGTCTGATAGTTTGTATTGTCAGGATGATGAACATTCTGGTTATGATAAAACCCAAGTTTTGTCGGGCCCCCGAGAGAAATTCCTGAAAAGGATTCATTCGACTTCTTTTTCTGTAAAGACCAAACCATTTTTACTTTGAAAAGTTTGGAGTTGGCTACTAAAAAGTTCAGAGTAGATAGTTTGGCTCATTTTTATGATTCAATAAAAATGTATCTGATCAGTGGGTCTTTCGAACGAATCAATATTTTATCGTTCAAGTTTCGAACCCACGCCGTTTTAAAGAAAAAATTACATTCTATAAGGGATTTATTTGATTTACTTTAAATCACCTTAAACCTTCCCATAAAAAAAAAGTCCAAAACCTGCCTAATCCTTACTATTAACAATCAACCTAACTACATCTATTATCCAGAATTGAACTATACATTGCCTAAGTCTTAACAAAACTACCACATGGACAGACGAGAATTTTTAACTCTGGAAACGGAGCAGTCATCTATTAGCAAACATCAGGATTTTTCAAACATTTACAGGACTCAATCCGGTCTTTCGCCTTATACAGGAACCTGGTCGATCAGTGAAGTGAAGCATCTTTTGAGGAGAACTCAATTCGGAGCTAAAAAGTCAGATATTGATTATTTTCTGACCATGTCAATGAGTGATGCCGTAGATACCTTACTGGAATTGATCAACCATCCGCCGTTCAGTTCACCGGCACCTCCGGTAAATAATTATAGTTTGCTGATTACCGATCCAAACTGTGCTGCAGGTTTACCATGGCCGGGAACAGCTGATACAAATAGCGGAACAGTTTATACATATAGTCACAGAAGGAAAAGTCTGAAGTCATGGTGGGTTTCTCAAATGTTGAATCAGCCGCGAAGTATCCGAGAAAAAATGGTTTTGTTTTATTCCAATCATTTTGTGATCGAATTTGACATGGTTACCGTTTCAACCTACGTTTACAAATACAACGAACTATTAAGAAACTTTGCACTTGGGAATTTTAAAGCACTTACAAAAGAAATTACCATCAATTCAGCAATGTTGAAATATCTGAATGGTGATAAAAATACCAATACAGCACCAAACGAAAATTACGGTCGTGAATTGCAGGAGTTGTTTACCGTTGGAAAAGATTCTTTTGGCAATCCACCATACACTGAAGATGATGTAAGAGCAGCAGCAAGGGTATTAACAGGTTGGAAGAATGATCTTGTCGGCGGACTAACATCTGCGAATGGATTCAATTCATATTTTGAACCATTGAAACATGATTCTACTGATAAGTTGTTCTCAGCATTTTATGGCAACACAATAATTACAGGTCAAGCCGGAGCAAATGGCGCTAACGAAACAGATGATCTTCTTAACATGATCTTTGCAAAAGACGAAGTAGCTCTGAATATCTGCCGTCGTCTTTATCGTTTCTTTGTATACTATGATATTGATGCTGCAACAGAAGCAAATGTGATCGTGCCTCTTGCGCAAATTTTCAGAACAAATAATTATGAAATAGTACCGACACTTTCTGCACTCTTTAAAAGCGAACATTTCTTTGATGTACTCAACAGAGGTTGTGTAATAAAAAGTCCGATCGATTTTACAGTTGGTCTGTGTCGCGATTTCGATATTGCATTTCCGGATGCAACTAATCTTCCGGGACAATATGCAGCATGGGACAGAGTAAGAAGCACATCTTCTTTAATGTCGCAGGATGCAGGTGATCCTCCAAGCGTAGCAGGATGGCAGGCCTACTACCAGCAGCCATTATATCATGAGATCTGGATCAACTCCGATTCACTTCCAAGACGAAATCAGTTTTCAGACCGTATGGCATCAAATGGTTATACCTCAAACGGTGCAACTTTGAAATTTGATCCTGTTTTATTTACTACTACTCTTACCAATCCCGCAGATCCGGTTCTCCTGATCGATGAAGTATTAAGTTTGTTGTATTCAATTGATGTTTCACAAGCTGTGAAAGATTATCTCCTTACAATATTATTGTCAGGACAGACAGCGCATTATTACTGGACAAATGCCTGGGACGATTACATGGGTGATCCGACTGATGCCGGGTTTCTGATGATCGTACAAACCAGGTTACAATCATTCTATCGTTATATTATGGACTTGTCAGAATATCAACTTTCTTAATCTTGCAAAAATGAAAAGAAGAGATTTTTTTAAAAAAGCAGCGCCGATCGTAACACTTCCGGCATTGATCAATGGATTTTCTTTCAGAGCATTTGCAGGATCTCCGATGATGCAGGCATTATCGAATTCCGTTCTGACTGACCATGTACTTGTACTCATTCAACTTAATGGTGGAAATGATGGATTGAATACTGTTATCCCTTTGGATCAATACAGTAATCTTTCTGCAGCACGTTCTAATATTTTAATTCCGGATACGCAGGTGCTTCCTTTATCAGGTATAACAGGAACAGGTTTACATCCTGCAATGACAGGTATGAAACAATTGTTTGATGATGGAAAAGTTAACATCATTCAAGCTGTAGGATATCCGTCGCCAAATTATTCACATTTCCGTTCAACTGATATCTGGCTTACTGCTTCTGATGCAAATCAGGTTCTGGATAGCGGATGGGCAGGTCGGTATTTGAATTATGAATACCCGAATTTTCCAATTGGTTATCCGAATACTACAATGCCTGATCCGTTAGCGATACAAATCGGTTCAAGTGTTTCACTTGCTATGCAAGGTCCTGCAGCAAGTATGGGAATGGCAATTTCAGATCCAACAAGTTTTTACAATCTGATAAATGGTATTCAGGATCCCGCACCAAATACTCCGGCCGGAAAAGAATTGACTTATATTCGTCAGGTAGCTCAACAATCTACTGCATATGCAACAGTAATTTCCACTGCAGCAAGTAATATTACCACACAAAGTCCCAATTATCCTACTGCCGGAACAAACTCTCTTGCTGATCAATTGAAAATAGTTGCGCGTTTAGTTGCTGGTGGTTTGCAGACAAAAGTTTACATGGTTAGTTTAGGTGGTTTTGATAATCACTCTGCACAAGTAGATGCAGCTAATACTACAACAGGTACACACGCTGATCTGTTAAGTAAAGTTTCTGTTGCTGTCAAAGCATTCATGGATGACCTTGCATTCCTTGGTGTCGATGAACGCGTTGTCGGACTTACATTTTCTGAATTCGGTCGCCGCATAAAATCAAACTCTTCAGATGGTACAGATCATGGAGCAGCAGCACCGATGTTTGTTTTTGGAAATGCTGTTCAAAGTGGAATGCTTGGAGTAAATCCTACCATTCCTGCAACTGTTGCAACAAGCGATAACATTCCAATGCAATATGATTTCCGGTCAGTGTATGCTTCTATACTTCAGGATTGGTTATGCGTACCGAGTGCAGATCTGAATTCGATCATGCTTCAGAATTTCCAGAATCTGCCAATCATTCAAAGCACAGCTTGCTTATCAACAAATGAGCATGAAGCAAATAATGCTGCAGGTGAGAATCTGATCAGTAATTATCCAAATCCTTTTGTTGAAAGTACATACATAACTTTTAAAAGTAAAGGCGGACATACCTGTGTTCAGATCTTCGACAACGAAGGTCGCTTGATCAAAACTCCGGTCGATGGCGATTATCCTGAAGGAGAATATAAAGTCTGGCTGGAGAATGAAAATTACGCAGCAGGTTTATACTATGCACGTCTCCAGAATGGTGCAGTGCAGCAGGTGAGGAATATGGTTATTGCAGAGTAAGCATAGCTATTTCGTGGTCTTTTAGTGAACTTAGTGTCCTTTGTGTTTAAAAAAATCAGAGGATACACTTTCATTTCCACATCAGCGAACGCACTTTTTTTCTACCTTTCGCCAAATCACCCGATATGGCATCCCGCAGGAATTTTATAAAATACACTTCCTTTGCTACAGCATTTTTGTCCATGCGTTCAGCATTTGGAATTAGAGTTGTAGATGGACCAATCCGTAAACCCGTAGTTATTTCAACATGGCGTCACGGTATTCCGGCAAATGAAGCAGCATGGAAAATTTTATCTGAAGGCGGCACTGCACTTGATGCAGTCGAAGCAGGCGTAAGAGTTCCGGAAGCTGATCCTGAAGTAACATCTGTTGGTTACGGTGGCTTGCCGGATCGCGATGGCAGAGTAACTCTTGATGCCTGCATCATGGATGATAAATTCAATTGTGGATCGGTCGCTTATCTTGAAAATATTAAGCATCCTATTTCTGTTGCTCGAATGGTTATGGAAAAAACACCACACGTTATGCTTGCAGGTGAAGGTGCTTTTCGTTTTGCATTAGCTAATGGTTTCAAAAAAGAAGATCTGCTTACTGAAAAATCGAAGCAAGCGTGGAAGGATTGGTTAAAGACATCTGAATACAAACCGGTGATCAATAGAGAGAATCACGATACAATAGGTATGCTTGCTCTCGATCAGAATGGAAATTTATCAGGCGCATGTACAACAAGCGGAATGGCTTTTAAACTAAATGGAAGGATAGGAGATTCGCCGATCATCGGAGCAGGATTGTATGTTGACAATGAAGTTGGAGCAGCTACTGCAACAGGTGTTGGTGAAGAAGTAATTCGAATTTGCGGATCTCATTTGGTGGTAGAATTAATGCGACAGAATTATTCACCACAGCAGGCATGTGAAGAGGCTGTGAAAAGAATTATCAGACGAAGAGGAGAAAGTGTTGCGAAGAAAACTCAGATCGGCTTTATCGCATTGGATAAGAAAGGTGAAATTGGTTCTTATTGCATTCATTCCGAATTTCAGTATGCGCTTTATACTAAATCGATCGGAAGTAAACTTCTGGATTCTCAAAGTTACTATTGATGAAAGTTGAAATTGCATGTGCTAATTTTGAATCGGTACAAAATGCACACTCTGCAGGAGCAGATAGAATTGAATTGTGTGCAGCATTGGAAGTTGGTGGAATTTCACCATCGTTTGGCTTGATCCGGAAATCAATTGAAATTTTTCAGAAAAATGTTTTTGTTTTGATTCGCCCACGCGAAGGTGACTTTGTTTATTCTGATGATGAATTGGAGATCATGCTGAGCGATATCCATCTTGCAAGAGAAATGGGAGCAGGCGGAATTGTTTCAGGTGCATTGCTTCAGAATAATAAAATTGATATTGAAAAAACTCAATTATTAATTGAAGCTTCAGGAAATCTACCATTCACGTTTCACAGAGCTTTTGATCTGGTCCCTGATCCGATTTCAGGATTACTTTTATTGGAACAATTAGGAGTAAAGCGAATTTTAACTTCCGGACAAAAGGAAAATGCACTGGCGGGCAAAGAACTGCTGAAAACTTTGAATGAAAGAGCAACTTCGATTTCTATATTAGCTGGGGCTGGAATCAATCCTTTAAATGTCTGCGAAATTGTTTCATATACAAAGGTCAGTGAAGTTCATCTTTCAGCAAAGCATAAAACCGGAAATAGTTCATTGGTGTCCATGGGAAATTCTGATTCCGGTTTGTATGACGTTTCTGATGAAAGAACGATACGGTTAGTTATTTCTGAATTAAATAAATTGCTATGAGATATTGTTTTTCTTTGCTTCTGATCCTTATTTTAAATTCGTCGTTTGCCGGTATTTCCAATGATACACTTCTATTGTTTCAGTCAGCGCATTTGTTGCGTGTTGATTCGTCTGAAATATTTATTGCCAAAGTTCCCGGATCTATTTACGCAGATCTCTTAAGGAATAAAAAAATTCCGGATCCTTTTTTTGGTGATAATGAAAAAAAACTGAAATGGATTGAAAAGGAGAATTGGCTCTATATAGATACTTTTTTTCTTTCTGAGCAAAATCTTTCTTCCGCAAAAATCTATTTACTCCTCGAAGGAATTGATACATATGCTGATATCTATTTGAATGGAGAAAAAATAATATCCTGTAACAATATGTTTGTTGCAAACAAAGTTGACGTAAAACAATATTGTCGGAAACGAAATATTTTGAAAATACATATCAAACCAATTGATCGACTTGCCGACTCACTCGCCACAAATAATAATCTGAAATTACCGGGAGGTAACAGAGTGTTTGTTCGTAAAGCAGCATTTAATTTCGGCTGGGATTTCGCGCCTGACCTGCGTGCAGGAGGAATCTGTAAACCTGTAAAATTAATTTTTGAAAATTCTATTGCTATTGAAAGTGTTAAATTTGCTCAGGTGCAATTAACTGCAGCTTTTGCAAAAGCGAGCTTTGAGTTAATTGTAAATTCTTTAAGCAAACGGACTGCAATAATTAAATTGAATAGTCCGGATGCTAAAATTGACGATATTAAATTCTTTGATTTGAATGTGGGTGGAAACAAAATTATTTTTGATGTTAAAGTGTTAAAACCGGAATTATGGACAATAGGAGAGAATGGTAATTCGAAATTGTATGATTTCAAATTTACAATTCTTTCAGGCGACACTGTTTTCACTTCAGAAAATTTAAGTATAGGTTTCAGGGATTTGAAATTAATTCAGGAAAAGGATTCAATCGGAGAATCATTTTATTTTTTTCTGAATGGTAAAAAAGTATTTTGTAAAGGAGCAAATGTTGTTCCACCGGAATATTTTACAGGAACTGCTACTGATAGTTCGTGGACTTCCCTGGTAGAGAAAGCTGCAAGTCTTAATATGAATATGCTCAGGATCTGGGGTGGCGGAGTTTATCCCCCGGAATCGTTTTATGAAGCATGCGATAAAAAAGGAATTCTGGTATGGCAGGATTTCATGTTTGCCTGCGCCATGTATCCCGGTGATACTTCTTTCTTGAATTCTGTAGCACTTGAAGCAGAGCAGGCGATTATAAAGTATAGAAATCATCCGTCACTCGCTTTATGGTGTGGAAATAATGAGAATATCGAAGGCTGGAATAACTGGGGCTGGCAAAAAGAATTTAATTATTCAAAAGACGATTCAACAAAGATAATTTCTGACTACCAAAAATTGTTTGTGCAGTTGTTGAAAGATCAAGTTGAAAAATTTGATGGCTCAACTATGTATTGGCCATCATCTCCTTCGATCGGTTGGGGTAGGAAAGAGAGTATGTTCAGAGGTGATTCGCATTACTGGGGTGTGTGGTGGGGAATGGAACCTTTTGATGTCTACAAGACGAAAGTACCGCGCTTCATGAGTGAATATGGGTTTCAGTCGCTGCCTTCACATAGATCAGTTGTAAAGTTTGCCGGATCCTCTGCCAATAGTTTTTCAAGTCCTGCTTTAAGAAACCATCAGAAACATCCAAAAGGTTTTGAAACGATTGATATTTATTCTAACGAACATTTTAATCCGGCAAAAGATTTCCGGTCGAGAATATATCTTTCAAATTTACTGCAAGCAAAAGCAATGAACATTGCAATACTTGCCCATCGAAGCCACATGCCTCGTTGTATGGGTTCATTGCTATGGCAATTGAATGATTGCTGGCCCGGAATATCCTGGAGCTTGTTTGATTATTACGGAACTGAGAAAGCTGCAGCATATCAGGTTAAAAGAGATTTTAGAAAAGTGGTTGTTGATGGTGAATTCAATGATGATTTACTTTCTATAAAAATAATTTCAGATAGTTCAATAACATTTTCTGCAGATCTTACGATTAGTTTAATTGACTTTGATGGAAATGTCAGGTGGACAGAAAGATCAGATGTAATAGTAAACTCAAATGCTGTAGTCGATGCTTATAAGAAGAAATTAAAATTTTTAAAGAGTTTGTATAAGAGTGAAAGCGCATTTATTGCAGCTGACATAAGCTATGAAGGGAAATCAATTTATACTGATATTATTTGTTTTGAAAAAGGCAAAAACCTAAGTTTAAAAAGGCCATCGGTTTCAATGAAGCGCAGTGAATTGCCGGGCAATAAGCTTCTTTTCGAAATTTCAGTAAATACTTTTGCAAAGAATGTTGAATTATCTATTAAGGACGATGTAAGTAGTTTTAGTGACAATTATTTTGACATGATTCCCGACAAGAAATATTTTATTGAATTCTCACCGACTTATGAATTGGTGCCCGGCGATGGATTAAATTTACGTTCTCTGGTTGATACCTTCTGATCATAATTGAATTATTTTCTTGAATAAAAATAATTACCTTGCCTTTATAAATTCTCAGAAGGTGAAGTTTAAGATCATTACATTGTTATTCATAATTGCGAATTCGGTTCTCGCTCAGCCGGGTCCTGCGTCATTTGTAAATCCTTTCGTCGGTACCGGTGGTCATGGCCATACATATCCGGGTGCTACAGTTCCTTTCGGAATGGTTCAGCTGAGTCCTGATACCCGGATTGATGCAAGCTGGGACGCATGTGGAGGTTACCATTATGATGATAGTCTCATATATGGTTTTTCACATACTCATTTAAGTGGAACAGGAGTGAACGATTATGGTGATATTCTCTTATTTCCATTGAACTCGAAATTTGACCCTGTAAAAAAAATATCTTCCCGCTTTTCACATACTCAGGAGAAAGCAAGTGTAGGTTATTACTCTGTTTATTTGCAGGATCCGAAAGTTGATGTTGAATTAACAGCCACAGAAAGAACAGGATTTCATTCCTATTCTTATAGAAGTTCAGAAGATAGCGCAGGAATTTTTATTGACCTTCGTCATCGCGACAAAGTAATTGATGCACAACTTTATCAGATCGATGCAACTCATCTTGCCGGTTTCCGAAGAAGTTCTGCATGGGCAAATGATCAGTTGATCTATTTTTACATGGAATTTTCTGAACCAATTGTTCCTGAAATTATAAAGTATGATTCATTGGTTACAGCAATTGATGAAAAAAAACTTTCTGCATATTCAGGAAATGTGTATGGTTCATTTCGTTTTAAACTCAATAGCGATAAGAAATTGCTGGTGAAAGTTGCTTTATCTTCTGTTAGTGTTGATGGTGCGAAGAAAAACTTGAAAGATGAAAATAAGAATTGGGATTTTTCTTTAATGAAACAAGCTGCCGTATCTTTGTGGAATAAAGAATTGGGGAAGATTGAAGTGATCAGTGAAGACACTGAAAAAATGAAGATCTTTTATACTGCACTCTATCATTGTATGGTAGTTCCGAATATTTTCAATGATGTCGATGGAAGATATCGGGGAAGAGATGGGAAAATTCATAAAACAGCAACAAATTATTATACAGTTTTTTCATTATGGGATACATTCAGAGCATGGCATCCTTTGATGACAATTATAGATCAAAAAAGATCGCTGGATTTTATTCGCGGGTTTTTAGCACAGTATGAACATGCCGGTATGTTACCTGTCTGGGAACTTGCATCCAACGAAACTGAATGTATGATCGGTTACCATTCTGTAAGTGTGATTGCTGATGCCTATGCAAAGGGAATTAAGGAATTCGATACAGAGTATGCTCTTGCTGCAATGGTAAAGAGTGCAACTACAAAAAGTCGTTTCGGTTTGGATGCATACATGGATCATGGCTATCTTGATGTTTTAGATGAATCGGAATCTGTTTCGAAGACTCTCGAATATGCTTACGACGATCATTGCATTGCAACATTTGCAAAAGCAATTAACAATGAAGAGAAGTATGCAATATTTGAACAGAGAAGTAATAACTGGAAAAATTTATTCGATCATGAAACCGGTTTCATCAGACCCCGGAGGAATGGTCGGTTTCTGACTCCTTTCGATCCGAAGGAAGTTAACAATCATTTTACAGAAGCAAATGCATGGCAGTATACTTTTTTTGTTCCACATGATATTGCCGGCCTTATCAGTAAGTTCGGTGGACAGGAAAAATTCAAAGATAAATTGAATCTGCTTTTTTCTGAAAGCACTAAAACCTCCGGACGAGAGCAAGCTGACATCACAGGCTTGGTTGGTCAATATGCACAGGGAAATGAACCAAGTCATCACATGGCCTACTTATATAATTTTACGAATGAAAAATGGAAGTCCCAATACATGGTAAATAAACTCCGGAATGAAATGTATTCAAATTCACCTGCAGGATTGATTGGCAATGAAGATTGCGGACAAATGAGTGCATGGTTAGTGATGAGTGCTATGGGCATTTATCAGGTTTGTCCGGGAGATCCTGTTTATGAATTAACTTCACCCATGTTCCGTGAAGTGATCCTTCATCTTGAAAATGGAAATACACTTCGGATTTTATCTGAGCGCTTTGGTGAGTCTAATCCATTTTTATCTGATGTTATTCTGAACGAAGTATCAATAGAACGATTAAATCATTCTGACCTGATGGCCGGTGGAGAATTAAAATTTATGATGTCGAATTCAAGAGAAGGTTGGTCAGGTAAGGCTCAGGTTGTGAAAGAAAATAAACGCGATTATATTTCTGTTCCAACAATAAATTATTCATCCGATAATTTTAAAGACTCAGTTGTTGTAAGTCTTACATCAGATTCTGCAACAACCATCTGGTATTCTATTAAAGAGAATGATAAAGAAAGTACTTTGCAAAAATACGTGCAACCATTGCTGATCACAAATTCATGTTTCATCAAGGCTAAAGCAATGGACAGTTCTAATCGTTCAGGAAATTTTGTTGGCGCTGCATTACATAAACATTTGCATCCTGACTGGAAAATTGCTATCAAATCGGAATACAATAAACAATACACAGCAGGTGGAGATGATGGTATCATCGATGGACTTTATGGAGACGAGGAATGGCGTAAAGGCGGATGGCAAGGTTATCAGGGGCAGGATTTCGAAGCGGTGATTGATATGGGTGCGGAGAAAGACATTTCTGAACTCACCACTGGATTTTTGCAGGATACACGTTCATGGATCTTAATGCCATTAAGCATTTCTTATGAAATTTCAACCGACAATATTACTTTCAAAAAAGTTGGTGAAGCGATAAATGATCTCCGGGATACAGTACTGACCAATACAGTAAAAAGATTTGTAACGAATTTCCCTTCTGAAAAGGCAAGGTACATCAAAGTAAAAGCAAAAAATTACGGCGAACTACCAACGTGGCATCAAGGTGCAGGTGGAATGGCTTTTATTTTTGTGGATGAGATTGAAGTTAAATAAATTAACGAAAATTTGGTTTAATCGAATGAAAAAAATAATATTATTTTGGAGTATAGCTTTGTTGACTTCCTGCTCAGGTAATTTGAATGAGAAAAAGGATGGGAATAATGAAAATCCTCAAATGCAAGGTGATTCTGTTGGTAGCAATGTTCAATCTCTGGTAATTGTTCAGGAACTGATTGCTAAAATTGAAAGCGATACACCTAACTTTACGATCAAAACTCTGGAGAACGAAGAATTCATGGATCATGCAACGGATGGTGGTGGGTCTTTGACAGGGTATTTTAAGTCCGGAGAGTTGAGGAAAATTGTTAGCTGGGCCGGACTTTCCAGTTGTTATACTATTAATACATTTTATCTGGAGAAGCAATCATTGATCGCCGTTGTAGGTCTTGAAATGGATTATAATTATGATCATGCGACTACAGCTATTGATTACAGTTCATCCTCTAAAGCTTACGATTTCGCTTTCTATTGTCGGAATCAGCCCACTGAATTGTCGTTAATAAGCATTGCAAATAATGAGATTAGCTGCTAATTTTGTATCATAAAAATCTTAATCTATGAAAAAGCAAATATTCGTAAACCTTCCTGTTAAGGATCTGAAAAAATCTGTAGAGTTTTTCACTTCACTTGGGTATTCATTCAACCCTCAATTCACCGATGAAAATGCAACATGTATGATCATCAGCGATGAGATATATGTAATGTTACTGGTCGAAAAATTCTTTCAGACATTTACCACTAAGCAAATTGCAGATGCAAAGAAGCAAGTGGAAGCAATTATTTGTTTGTCAATGGACAGCAGAGAAGAAGTAGACGAAATTGTAAAGAAAGGAGTCAGTGGTGGAGCAAAGGTTACAAAAACAAATGATCATGGTTGGATGTACCAAAGCGGATTCGAAGATCTTGATGGTCACTTGTGGGAATTTGCTTATATGGATACTGCAGCACTTGAAAAAATGACAGCAGCTGACGGTAAGCTTGCTTAATTTTGTAAAATGTTCAACACTAAGTTCACTAAAAATCGTCACAAGAACACATAATTGAGATTTCACTTGTGATCTTGTGCTGAAAACTAAGTGATCTTAGTGTTTTATTTTTAGATGCTAATTTCATTCTCCTTGCTACCAGTTATAATACTTACTCTCCCAATTCAAACTACTAAACGTTTTCTCATACGACATAGCCAACCAGAAAGTAATTCCCATAAAGGCAATGAAACAATGTACTGTTAGCCATAGCCGCAAGAACATTTCGCTGTCTTTGCTAAGTACATGCATAACCGATGCAGGAATGGAAAAAGCAAGAGCGGCTGCAAAGAACCACAAGGAAACAAAATAGGTTGTAAAATTCTGCAGCGGCCAGGTAAGGATCTTTCGATACCATTTCAGATCTTTTCCCCAATGATGAATAAGAAAAAATCTGCCGTCTTCTAGCTGAGCGAAGAGGAGTGGATCCTGATTTATATTTTCCAGATCAAATGCCTTAGATGGAGCAATGATTCTGAAATCGTCAATTTTTCGGTTTAACTTTTTTTCAAGTTCATTGATTCTTGAAATGGCCTCGTAAGGAAAAGTGGCTTTGAATAAACTTGTTGATAAAAACCGAAGCCGATAGCGAATGCAAATTTTGCGGATCTGATCGAGAGTGTAAATTCTGTTTTCATCTGCTGCAATGACTGATATTGCAGAACTGCTACCGGAAATCTTTAGTCGGTTCAATACATCTTTATCCCTTTCTAATGACTCATTCAGAATTCCCGTCACATCATTCATCAGACGTTGCTGTCTGCTGCGTTCTTTGACAAGTTCCGATTTTATATTAAGACGGTTGAAGATCATTGTTTGTTCTCCTTTTTATTGACAACAATTCCTGTCACTAAATGGTTTTCCGGGATTGTAGATTAAAATTAGGAAATATTTTGATTAGAAGGAAGCTGTTTTTCTCCGCAGATCTCGCAGAACTCGCAGATTCGCCGCAGATTTGCTGAATAAATAAATATTTCAATCTTTTTCCTGTTGAATTGATTTTAACAATTTTTTTTTAGCAAATCTGCGGCGAATCTGCGAGTTCTGCGGGATCTGCGGGAAATAAATCAACAAAAAAAGCCCTTCCGCCGGGGGGAAAATATGCAATTTGACTCTTTTCCAATTCTATTTGAGTGAAGATCAATAATCCATTCCACCACCCATACCATGAGGCATAGCCGGAGCAGAAGCTTTATCTTCTTTCACTTCTGAAAGTACACACTCAGTAGTCAATAACAATCCTGCAATTGAAGCAGCATTCTCAAGAGCTACACGTGTAACTTTAGTAGGGTCAATTACACCGGCAGCATAAAGATTTTCATATTTATCTGTACGTGCATTGTAACCGTAATCTTCTTTTCCTTCACGCACTTTGTTTACAATGATTGAACCCTCAAGTCCTGCATTGGCAACGATCTGGCGAAGAGGTTCTTCAAGAGCACGTTTAACAATTGCAATACCTGTTGTTTCATCTTCGTTGTCACCAACCATTTTCTCAAGAGCCGGAATTGTACGGATGTAAGCAACGCCACCACCCGGTACTATACCTTCTTCAACCGCAGCGCGAGTAGCATGTAATGCATCGTCAACACGGTCTTTCTTCTCTTTCATTTCAGTTTCAGTAGAAGCACCTACATAAAGAACTGCAACACCACCTGCTAATTTAGCAAGACGCTCCTGAAGTTTTTCTTTATCATAATCTGAAGTTGTGCTTTCGATCTGAGCTTTGATCTGATTTACACGAGCAGTGATGTCAGCTTTTTTACCTGCACCATTTACGATCGTTGTATTGTCTTTGTCGATTGTGATCTTCTCAGCTTTTCCAAGATAAGTAAGGTCAGCGTTCTCAAGTTTGAATCCTCTTTCTTCACTGATCATTGTTCCACCTGTAAGGATAGCGATATCTTCAAGCATAGCTTTACGACGATCACCAAATCCCGGAGCTTTCACAGCAGCAACTTTCAATGAACCACGGATCTTGTTCACTACTAAAGTAGCCAACGCTTCTCCATCGATATCTTCGCTGATGATCAATAGTGGATTTCCTGTCTGAACTTGCTTCTCAAGTAATGGAAGAAGTTCTTTCATGTTACTGATCTTCTTGTCGTAGATCAGAATGTGCGGCTGCTCAAGAACAGTCTGCATCTTGTCTGCATTCGTTACGAAGTATGGAGAAATATAACCACGGTCGAATTGCATACCTTCAACGATCTCAACCGTTGTCTCAGTACCTTTAGCTTCTTCAACTGTAATTACACCTTCTTTTTTTACTTTCTCCATAGCATCTGCGATCAACTTACCGATTTCGTTATCGTTGTTTGCAGAGATGGAAGCAACTTGCATTATTTTTTTGTAGTCGTCACCAACTTTTTTACTCATTTTCTGAAGAGTCTCAACAACTTTAGCTACTGCTTTGTCGATTCCTCTTTTAAGATCCATTGGGTTTGCACCTGCAGTTACGTTTTTCAAACCTGCAGTTACGATTGCCTGAGCAAGAACAGTAGCAGTTGTTGTTCCATCACCTGCAACATCTGCAGTTTTAGAAGCAACTTCTTTTACCATTTGCGCGCCCATGTTTTCAACGCTGTCTTTTAATTCGATTTCTTTTGCAACGGTTACACCGTCTTTAGTGATTGCAGGTGATCCGAATTTTTTATCGATGATCACATTACGTCCTTTTGGACCCAGCGTAACTTTTACTGCATTTGCTAAAGCGTCAACACCTTTTTTCAGGCGGTCACGAGCTTCAACGTTAAAGTTGATATCTTTTGCCATTGTATTTGTTTGTTTAGTTTTTGAATGATTGATGAAAAATTGTGTTCAATTACAGAATAGCGAAAATGTCGCTTTCACGCATGATAAGGTATTCTTTACCTTCAATTGTGATCTCAGTACCGGCGTATTTACCATAAAGTACACTATCGCCAACCTTTACTGTTATAGGCTCATCTTTTTTACCCGTTCCAACAGCTACAACTTTTCCACGTTGTGGTTTTTCTTTTGCTGTGTCAGGAATGATGATACCGCCTGCTGTCTTCTCTTCTGCAGCAGCTGCTTCCACTAATACGCGATCCGCAAGTGGTTGTAGTGAAACTGACTTTGTGTTTTTGCTCATTTTAGTTAGTCTGATTTTATTGTGAATTGAAATAATTTTAGTGACTATGAATTGTCATGAATAGTGCCACCAGCCTGATTTGTGGCATTGTCTGCCATCTTTACTATTAGAGGGAAAATGTGTCTTAAAGTGGACAAATTTTCGGTGACATCATGACATAAAAAAACCTCTTTGCAGAGGTCTTTTTAAATATTATTTAGCTGGTGCCGGTTCAGCGGGTTGCTGATTCGGTTGTGCTTGTTGCTGTTGTCCCGGAGGTGGAGTTCCAGGATTCGTATTGACTGGAGCATTTTCGATCTGCTCTTCTAATCTTGAACCTGCGCCTCTGTTGTCTTTATTCGGTAAGGCCATTCCGGCAACCAGACAAAGTCCGATTAACGTTAAAACTAATCCCCAGGTAAGTTTTTCAATGAAGTCTGTCGTTTTTTTAACGCCCATAACTTGATTTGAACCAATGATACCGGAAGAAATTCCACCACCTTTTGGATTTTGAACTAATACCACTAATACTAAAAGTACGCTGGTTAAAATAATTAGAACGGTAACTGCTGTATACATTATAGATCTTGTTTGTCCGGATTGTTGTACGAATTGTCGATTTCTTCAATAAGGGCCGCAAAGTAAGCCTTTTTTTCGGGATGAAGCAACATTAATTTTTGATATGCTGACCGGGCTTTAAGGTGTGCCCCCTGGAGACTGTAAATTTTCGCAAGTGTCTCAGAAACAAGGTCTTCATGCTCAATCAGACTCTTTTGGGCTTGTTTGGCCGGAGAATAAAATTCCGTTTTAGATGGAACTATTCTTGGCTCTGTAGCAATAAATTTGTCGATGAGAGTTTCGGCTTCAGCAATTTTCACGGGCGCCACAGGTGTTTTTGGTTGCTCAGTTTCCGCTTCCGGTTGTTGAATCTGCCCGCTATTTTGCCCGATTTCAGAATTCTGTTTTATAATTAAAGTGTCAGGAGTTTTTTCATAAGCGTGAACTTCTTCGATCTTCCCAAACTCACCAACTTGTTTTTGTTTTAACCAGTCCATGAAGGTTCTGGGTTCAACTGATTCTTCTTTTGAAACTTTTTCTTTTGAAACTTCCTCTTTCTGTTTCTTCGCACCTTCCAGCAATGGTAGATTTTCGAGCGAATGAATAATAGTGGATTCTAAAGCATACTCAAGTTCGCCGAGATCAACTTCATCATTTCTGTTTTCAGATTCTTTAGCAATTCGCTGAATGATCTCTTCAGGATCTTCACCTGTTATATGTGATGCATTAATTCCTGTATTCTTTTCTTCCGGCTCTTCAATTTTTGCATTGACAATTGGTGTACCGGTAACTTCTATGGTATCCTGAATCTTTTCCTGGATATCTTCCGTCACATCCGAATCATTTCCGGAAAGATCATTATTGAGAACTTCTGTATTCCTTTCTTCTGAAAGTTCAACTTTTTCTTTCTCATGATTGTCTATTAATGCCTCAACAACATTTTCACCGAAAGAAGGAATAGATTCTTCCTTTTCTGTTTCGATAACAGGTGTAGAAGTACTATCTTTTCTTTCAATGATTATATTTTCCGGTTCACTTTTCTCGTTCTTCCTGAGAATTTCTTTCAGACGTTCCCTGATAATATCATGCGGGTCTCCTGATGCAGGTGTTGATGCGGAAGCAGGAATCCAGCCGGAAATAGTTGGATCTTCTTCTTCTGCATGAATAGAATCGAAATTATTTTCTTTGGTATTTGAAAAAACAGGTTCGAAGATTGGAATCGGTTTTTCATCGACTTCCTGAAAAGTTGAATTGTCTATTTCAAATATTGGTTTTTCAATAAAAGGACTCTCATCTGAAACGACTTCTATTGCAGAAGGAGATATGAATGGCGATTCTGGATTTGATTCTACAAATATTGATTTCGGTTTGTGATTGATCAGTGCATACAATGATTTTCTATCGCCACAATATGCTGCTGCAATTTTCAATTGCTTATCAAAACGAACATGTTCCTGTTCACGCATTGCTTTGGCTAATAATGCCTGCGCTGTCTGGAAGTAAGGGAATTCCTGCACATAACTCTGTAATCCGGAGATCGCATCTTTTTGAGATGTTCCGGACACGTCCATGTACGATATGAATTCTTTGTAATCCATTACCAGTTAATTACCGCTTTATTAAAAATATCATCTGCTAGTTGTTCATTGATCTCTGTGATCAATTGCTCTTCGATTGAGTTGATATTTATATTGCTCTGAAAATCGGCGTACCTTGAAAAAGTAGTTTCGAAATTTTGTTTTTCGTCTTTCAGATTGGTGAATTTCACATTGACTGAAATCGTTAACCTGTTTTGAGCAGCTACTTCATTCGATTGAATCGCCTGCGGACTTACGTTATACGATGTTATAGAACCTTCAAGTGTGAGGTCGCCGGATGAATTGGTGAGTGAAAGACTTGTTCCTGTTAAAAATTTATCTTTTAATTTTTCCGTGAAAGTCTGACTTAAGTTAGAAGGCCCGAGCGCAGCAGTCTTTTGAAAATAACGGATGTCAATTGTCTTTACATCAGGAGAAATTGACGCGCCGGTCATAGAATAATTAACCTTACATGCATTGCTTAACAATATCAGAATTGACATGGTCAAACAGATTGCTGTTGATCGAAGGTTAAAAATAGTATGTTGTCCGGTTTTCAAATCTGTTACAATATTATTCCTTTTTATTTAAGAATTAAAACACTAAGACCACTAAGTTTTTGTCACAAGAACACAAGTGGATGTATTTGAAATAAATTCGTGTGATCTTGTGCTATTTTTTAGTGAACTTAGTGTTTATTTTTATTCAACTTGGGATCAATGAATCCCGTATTCATTCATCTTCCTATAAAGCGTTCTCTCAGAAATACCCAGTTCTTTAGCTGCAAGTTTTCTTCTGCCTTTATGTTTTGATAAAGCTTTTTGAATAAATTCTTTTTCTTTGTCAGTCAATGACAATGACTCATCTACAATTACATGTTTCTGAATTGGAGAAACAGTAATTGAAGGTTGTCCGGCCGATGGTTGAATTGTAAAATGAGTTTCGTTGTTATTATTATTATTGTTCGCCTCGCTTGTTTCAAGTTCATGAATCATAGGACTTGATTTTTCCTGCCATGTGCGATCATTCGGAGTATGTTGTATGATCTGATTGACTAACGATCGCAAGTCATTCATTTCCTTTTTCATTTCAAAGATCAGTTTGTACAAAACTTCTCTCTCATTGAATTCCTTGCTGTTGTTCATCTCATCGCGCATCAGCACGGGTAAATTGTTCAGTGGAGCAGGAGGGAGGTAATTCAATAATGTATCGGCAGAAACCTCTCTTGATTTCTCAAGGATAGACATCTGCTCAGTAATATTTTTCAACTGACGAATATTTCCCGGCCAGCGATAGTCTGTTAGGATCTGCATCGCTTCCGCTTGCAATGAAAGCGCAGGAATTCTATATCTCTCCGCAAAATCATGAGCAAATTTCCGGAAGATAAGATGAATGTCTTCTTTGCGGTCACGAAGCGGTGGAATGCGGATAGGAACAGTATTCAAACGATAATAAAGATCCTCCCTGAATTTCCCATTCTCAATTGCACGAAGCATGTCAACATTCGTTGCAGCAACTACACGTACATTTGTCTTTTGCGATTTTGATGAACCGACTTTGATGAACTCACCTGTCTCAAGTACACGTAGTAAACGAACCTGAGTGTTTAGTGGCAATTCACCGACTTCATCTAAAAAAATTGTTCCGCCATTGCTGACTTCAAAATATCCTTTGCGTGCTTCATGCGCTCCGGTGAACGATCCTTTTTCATGACCGAATAATTCTGAGTCAATCGTGCCTTCCGGAATCGCACCACAGTTTACGGCAATATAAGGTCCATGTTTCCGCGGACTCAACTGATGAATGATCTGCGGAAAAACTTCTTTACCCACACCGCTTTCACCCGAGATCAATACAGAGATCTCCGTCGTTGCTACCTGTTTTGCAACATTGATAGCATGCTCCAGCAACGGCGAGTTTCCGATGATTCCAAAGCGGGCTTTTATTTCGTTGATGGTCATTTGTTCGTTGTTGGTTTTTTGTCTTACGTCTTACGTCTTACGTTTTACGTTTTTCGTGAATCGTAAATCGAATGCCCCTGTAGGTCACTAATTCCGCAATCCGCAATCCGCAATCCGAATTTCACTATTCACTATTCACTATTCACTGTCCACTATTCACTATTCACTATTCACTCGTCGTTACATCTATTCTCCTATCAAAGTCGCCGGCGTACAATCCACAATCGTCACCTCGACATAATCTCCGGGTTGATGATTTTTGCGTGGAAGGATGACAACTTTATTCTCAGAATTTCTTCCTGATAAATGTTCTTTCGAACGTTTGGAGAAATTTTCTACCAGCACAATACTTTTTTTGCCGATATCTTTTTTATTGCTTTCGTGAGAAAGTCTGCTTTGTAATTCAATGATCTCTGTTAAGCGCCGTGACTTAATTGATTCGTCGATGTCATCCGGATATTTTCTTGCGGCCAATGTTCCAGGACGTTCGGAGTATTTGAACATATAAGAAAAATCGAATTGCGACCATTCCATCAGACTTAATGTTTCCTGATGTTCTTCTTCTGTCTCCGAACAGAAACCTGTGATGATATCAGTCGATAATCCTGCGCCTGGTAATATTCTCCTTATAGCTTCAATGCGATCCATGTATTGTTCGCGTGTATATCCGCGATTCATTTTATCAAGCACTCTTGAATTTCCCGATTGAACCGGCAAGTGAACATATTTGCAAATGTTATCATATTTTGCCATAACATGCAAGACAGCATCTGTCATGTCACGCGGATTGCTTGTAGAAAAACGAACGCGTAAGCCACTGTTCGCCTGAGCAACTTTTTCCATCAGATCGGCAAACGTTGTAAATCCTTTTTGTTCTTCTTCAGGTAATTTATGATCCATTGCTAATTTTACAACTTCAGGATCAAGATCTTTTTTCTGTCCGCCGCCCCAGAACAAATACGAATCGACATTTTGTCCAAGCAACGTTACTTCACGATAGCCCGCTTCGTACATTTGCTTCGCTTCATTGACAATCGATTCCGGGTCACGACTACGTTCACGTCCGCGGGTAAATGGAACAACACAGAACGAACACATATTATCACAACCGCGCGTGATGGAAATAAATCCGTTGATGCCATTACTTCCCAATCGAACCGGACTGATCTCTGCATAGGTTTCTTCGCGTGAAAGAAGAACGTTGACAGCCTTTTGCCCCGACTCAGCAGTAGCAAGTAAGTTAGGAAGATCACGGTATGAATCCGGACCGACCACGATATCGACCAGTTTCTCTTTTTCAAGAAGTTGATCTTTTAATCGTTCAGCCATGCAACCAAGCACACCGACGATTAGTTCATCATTCCGTTTTTTATTTTTTTTGATCTCGCGCAAACGAGCCCATACTCTTAATTCAGCATTATCGCGGATGGCGCAAGTGTTCAGGAAGATGACATTTGCTTCTTCGATTACCTTAGTAGTTTCATAACCCATTCCGGTCATGATGGAAGCTACGATCTCGCTGTCCGAGAAATTCATCGCACATCCATAACTTTCCAGGTACATTTTCTTTCCATTAGGAATCACCGGAACTTCAGCCATAACAGCCTCGCCCTGACGGTCCTCATCGATCACTTTTATTCCTTCCAGATGCATATTTCAAAAATTGGAATGCAAATATAGGCTATAAAACGGAGGGTGACAAGTTGGCAGAAGGTTAAATTTAGGGCTTTTCGGAAGACAATCCAATTAGGCTGTCCGGATCAGAATTCAAAAGTCGAAAAACGAGGAAAATTGGAAGGACAGGGGATAAAAGGTCAAATTCGATAATTGCAATTAAAATTGAATACAGGAAATTTGATTCAATTATTTTCCGGAAAATTATTTTTAAAGCAATCCATTTATTAAGTGACCAAAGTTCTTTCATTGATTTTTTTATATTTGAAAAAAATCTGAAAAACATGAAAAATAAATTTTATTTCTTAGTCATTTTGTTTGTTTCACTTTTTTTCAAAAGCTTTTCACAAGGATATGAAATTGGAGAACGAATTGGTTCTAAAGAAACAACTCAAATAATTATGATAGGGAGCGATGAAGAAAATTTTTATACAATAAAATTAGAGCAGGAGAGTAAAAAGCAGAAATCAGGGAGTTTAGAAGCTTATTCACTTGACGACATGAAAAAAGTTTATTCAATTGGATTTGGTTCTGATCAACTTGATGAAAATTTAGAATCAATCGTTGGATTCTATATCAGTAAAGTAGGTATAGTTTGTGCATATACCCGGATAACTAAGTCACCCAAAAGTTTTTCGCTTATGTTTGGAGTTATGAGCTTTGATGGCAAATCCGGCTGGGAAAGTAAACCGGTAATTGAAATCATGAATGAAGGTTCGTCAGATAATTATTATTTTGTTATCAAACAAAGAGATGACTTATCGTTTATCTGTTATTCAAGGAAACAAATGAGTCAAACTAACTATTATTTTAATTTAGTTCCTGTCGCATATTTGAATCCTCAACTTGAAGAAAAATTTAATAAGGTCTGTACATTGGAATGCACAAGAGCAGTAGTGAACGATATTTATCTCAGTAAATCAAACATGATCTATTTGTTTTATTCGGAGCATCTGATGAAATCACCTACTTTTATTCCTAAAGTTCTTACTATAAATAGTAGTACAGGTGAAATTAGAAATAAGGAAATTTGGGATTATGACAAAGCTTTGAGAACTAAAAATTATACTTTACTTTATAAAGACAAGGTTGCTTTTGCAGACGAAGAGAATGGAAATGTCATCGCATGTATTCCTTTTTATTGGAATAAAGTCAAAGATGAAGATAAGGAAGGATTTGCACTAATTAAGTTTGACAGTAATGGATTTCTTATTGAAAAAAAATCAATAACATGGGATGAAAAAATTCTATCAAAGGATGCTTATGGAAAATTGTTCGATATAAAATCAATTGTTCCTCTAGGTGAAAATAAATATTCTATAAATATGTGTTCTGTGTATACTTATTCTAATGGTTACACTTCCTCAACGATCAATTATAATTTTGTAAATTCTGTTATTGAAAATGAAAAGTTTCTGAGTACAAATCATATTTCAAGATATGTAGAAACGGGAGATAATGCTAAAGACTATAATTTTCAATTTATGTACCAGAAACGTGAGAAAACATTTTATCTTTATAATCAAATGGTAAAATATTTGAAAAATGATGAAAGTACCCGCACCTCAGACTTTTGGACAGAAGTTCGTGCAGCAGGTTGTTTATTTGACGGAAACGGTTATCAGACGCAAAAAGATTTGAATATTGTAATAGACAACCACAAAGACTGTCAGATACAACCAACTCAATCAGTCATGGAGGGTAAAAGTAAAGTCATAACTGTCGCCAGGGCTGGTGACTTTTTATACTTTGTGAAAATTAATCTTGATGTGATTTAAAGTTATTAAACAGCATGATAAATTCACAAGAATCTCTGCGTACTTTCTGAGGATTTCTGCGAAACTCTGCGGAAATAATTTTAACGAAAATAAATCTTTCACCCAAACAAATCCAACTGCCCATTCCTCGCCGGTCTTTTAAACAATGAAAAATCATATTCAGGAAAACTCCGCCCCGAGAAAAACCGCTTCACAGAATTTTTAAATAACTGATGAATACTTTCTGCTTCAACTCCATCACCTTTCATTCTTCTTCCAAAGTGCGAGTCATTCAGATTTCCGCCATGTGCTGCACGGATTTTATTCAATACTTTCTCAGCTTTGTCAGGATATGCTTTGTGGATCCAGTCGGTGAAGATTTCTCCTATATCACCATTGAGTCGTACCATCGTCATTCCGGCACGTAACGCACCTGCGTCTGCAGCAGCTTCAACAATTGCCGGGATCTCATGACTGTTTAGTCCGGGAATAATAGGAGCAACCAGAACACCCGCAGGAATTCCATTAGCATTCAAAGTCCGCACAACTTCCAGCCGGTTTTTTGCAGTGGCAGTTCGCGGTTCAAGATTCAATCGCAGATCTTCATCGAGTGAGGTAATACTGATCATCACATGCACCAGATTTAATTCAGCAAGTTGTTTCAACAGATCCATATCGCGTAAAATAAGTTTATTCTTCGTGATCATCCCAACCGGATTACGAAACTTCAGTGCAACTTCCAGAAGTTGTCGTGTGATCTTAAATTTCCGTTCAGCAGGCTGATAACAATCCGTATTTCCCGACAACATGATAGGAGCAGGCTGCCAGCTTTTTTTCATCAACTCTGCTTCAAGTAATTTCGGCGCTTCCGGTTTGATCAGAATTTTTGTTTCAAAATCAATACCCGGACTCAAGCCCCAGTATGCATGCGTGTTTCTTGCATAACAATAGATACATCCATGCTCACAGCCTTGATATGGATTCATAGAGAAACCGAAATTCAGATCCGGACTTTTTACTTCATTAATAATTTTCCTCGTAAACTCTTTCAGGTATTGAGTAGTCTTGTTCAACTGCAACTCTTCATCCAAGCCTTCAATGTGTTCAGTAACCAATTCATGTTTCAAAAAGCGGTTGGCAGTATTGAGCTGCGCTCCACGTCCTTTGATCATTTCGGTTCTATTGCGATCATTACTCATTCAAGTAATATAAAGGAAAAATCTATTCTCAATTATTAATGCAGTAAATTCAAAAGTTAAAGTTTCCTTTCAATCTATTCATGTTACATAAAAGTTCCATCATTTTCGCGGTAACGAATGTGAAATGAAAAAGAGTCCTTTGATTATTTAAAAAAAGCTGTGCGCCGCGGCGTATAGTCATACCGGAGGGGAAAAGCAGGGGCTTCCGGTAGGGCGTCAGCCATTTTTTTTAAACCAATCATTGATCATTTTGTTTCAGGTACAACAGAAAACCAGAAGCGCTCGTTTTATTTCGCGCCCCCGGGGTTTAATATGCGTTATAAAAATTTATACAATTCTCTTTTGATCTCAATTTTGAATTGAACTCAAGAATTATTTTCTGTGATTCAAACTCAAAACGAATCAAGAACTTAATTAATTCAATTTTACAATCCTTGCATTTCCTCTTTGTTGGCCATCACTTGAACTAGCATAAATAAAATAGATCCCTTCTGAAATATCTGAAATATCAATGGTAATTTTTCTCTCAGAAGTAGATATGGACTTTACGATCTGATTTTGCAGATTAACAATTCTTATCAGAGCATTTTTTCCGAAATCTTCAGGGAGTTTCAAATTAAAATACTGGCTTGAAGGATTTGGATATACAACAAGCGATCCCATTTTTAAATCGAGTGTTTGAATTCCAACAGGCAATTGATCAGTGAGTGTATTCACGGTTGTATTCGTTATTACTGGCTGATTCAGATCAAAATAAATTCCGGCCACGTTTTCAATGGTTGTGCCAACAGTACTATTGCTGAATGGCTTGATCCTGTATTTCACAAATCCGTGACTTGCCGGCTCGTTTACAAAACTATCTGCCAATAAAATGTTGTTACATCTGAATTCAACAACATTGCCATAAATATGTGTTTCGGTGGCATGACTTTGTGCAACGACACTGAAAGTTGACATGTCGAGTGATTCAGAAATTGTATCGAGTACCATTACAGTAAAGGCAGTATCATTCCCTGTATTCTGGAATCGAATAAGATATTCAAGATAACCATTGATGAGTACATAATTTGCAGAGCCAACTCCAATCGGCTCTACACTTTTGTCATTGGGATCGTAGGAACATCTGATCACAGATGTATTGGAATTCGTAAATGCTGCAACTTCACTTGTTCCTGAAATTGCATGAATACCAACATTGGTTATAATTGTATCACCAGCAATAGATGGGATTACAACAGTCAGAATTATTGTAGCAGAATTATTTACTCCTAACCCTGAGTAATTCCAATACATGGTATCATTACTCAGTATATCGTAAGGCGGCACTGAGTTGATATAGGTTAAAGCAGTATCGATCACCGCATAGACCTGACCATTAACTGAAGTAGTACTGTTATTTGTATAGGTAATGGTATAGTTCATGTTTGTTCCGCAACGAGGGATACCGGGAGTTACCGTTGCATAAACACTATATTCATCGACCAATGGCTGTAATCCGAAATCGAGTAGTGAAATATCGCTTGTGTCAACTGTCAGTGAATATTGTTGTGGTGAAGTAGTGACAAACCAATTCGTGTCAGCGAACATTTCAATGGTATATTGTCCAGGGTCTACACTGAAAAAATAATTTCCATCGGCATCTGTAATTGAGATCACCGAATCCGGAAGTAATAAAACTTTCCTTCCTGGTAAAGGCGTGTCGCCTACATTGCTGGTTCCACTTGAATCGATATCAAAAGTTACTGTTCCGGAAAGAACAGTTCCCAATATTTCAAATCCGGGTTGTAACGACCAACGGTCACCTGCATAATTTTCTGATGTAACAGTATACCAGCCCGTATGCATATTTATTGGAATAGTAAAATCTAAAACAGCATGATTGGTATCAAGAACTGTTATGTCAGGGTGATTAACAGTAAATTGATAGTTGCCCGGCATTTGCCCTGTGAAGTCAACTTTTCTTATTCCACCTTGAGGTGTACCGCTCATGAAATAGGTATTCGATCCGGTCATAACAGCAGACAAGGTTTGTCCACGATAACCGGAATTCGGATTTACCGATAAGATCTCTCTTGGTTGTCCTCCCGAAATTTGAAGTGCTTGAGAAATCGAATAACAACCTGCACCTGATGAAACGTCAAGATCATAATTTGCATTCTCTGCATAGATAGGAATCTGAAAATCCAGCGTAGCAGAAGTTGAAGTAGCATTTATATTAGATGCTGCTATTCTGAATCCTGTATTGGTTTTTATCTCTGCTGTAACAGGTGTTGAATTAAAGATATGATCAACGCCGGAACCTGTTATCACAGCATTCAATGTCGTTCCTGCGGAAGCACTATTAGGAGAAAATGTAAGCAGGTCAAGATCAAAACCACTGACCACTTCAAGGGAAGTTGGTAAAAGATAGGTAGTATTCATTTCCGTTTTCAGGAAAACATCGTAAAACCCATTTCTTGTATCTGCAGGAATTGAAAAATTGACATTGGCAGTTGTGTCATTTTGTAAAGACGTGACAATCCCATCGATCACATTGCAATGCTGATCTTCGAGCTGAATTTTATTAATACCCTGAGGACTTCCTGTCATGAAAAAAGTATTTCTTGCAGTTACAACTGCAGACAAAGTTGATCCTGCAGGAGTTTGTGAAGGTGAAATTGACACAAGTTGCTTTGGATAACTTCCGGTTACATGCAATGCTGCCGGTAATAAATAACAACCATAGGAACTGCCAATAATTTCAACATCATAAAGACCGGTATCGCAATAAGCCGGTATATATGATTGGGCATGTAATGTTGAACTGTTTATTACTGATGTAGAAACAGGAGAAAAAGTTTTTCCGTTTTTTCTGAAACGAATCTGTCCTCCTGAATTTCTTACGAGGTCAAGATTCTGTCCTGTTAAAACAATATTGATGATCTGATTTTCATTCACAGTAGTTGGAGAAACAGCGTTCAATTCCACTGTTGCTCCACCGGTAATTGTAAAAGCATTTGTTAACCGCAATGCAGGTCCCGTCCAGTTTACAAGTTCAAGATCATAAATTCCATTTGGTTTGTTGGCTGGAATATTAAAATCAATTGAAATATTTTCGTTGTCGATCACATTCATGTTAGTAGCCTGTAAAGTTCTGCATTGATTATCTTTCAGATTGATCTCACGAACTCCTTGCGGACTACTTATCTGAAAAAAAGTGTTCTGGCAGGTAATTACTGCTGATATGGTATTTCCGGCTGCTCCCGAATTTGGAGTAATAGAAGTAACAGTTTGCGCATTTGAAATTGTTAATGTAAAAAGAAGCGGTAGAAGTAAAAAATAATTTTTCATAGCTTTGAAATTTAAGGTTAATACTTGACAATAATTTTTTTAATCACAAAATACTTATTTCTTTGCAAGCAATGAATGCAAGGGAAGACTCGGATAAATTAATGTGGGCAAAACGCTCATGGACATTTTCTGTTTTTTTCTTTTTGATTTTCCCTTTTATTTTCCTGCCATACTTGCAAGACCAGGATTTTATTCCAAAGAATATCGTACTTGCTGTAAATGTAATTCTAATTTCAATAATTCTGCTTTTTAAAAAAAAGAAAAATTTTATTTTCAAAACGCAGGCAACGTTTCTTATTCTTTCCGTAATCTTCTTAATGTCAACTCTGCTTTCTGTTAGCAGAGTTTTAAATTTCGATGAAGCGTTGAGTGCATTTCTAATAAATGCTTCACCTTTTTGTTGTTATTTGTTCTGCTAACTGAAAAGACCTTGATTGACATTCATAAATTTTCTTTACTATCATGTATTACAATTCTTGTCATAACAGTCATTGTGTTACTGCAAATACTATTTGCTTATATCTCTGATGAAAATTTTGTAATCAATTATGCAATTCGCGCAACATTAAGTAATAAGAATTTCGTTTCGGAATCGTTGGTGATGCTTTTGCCTTTTGCACTGTCCGGAACAGTCGTTTTGAATTCCGGAAAGAAAAAACTCGCCATTGCAGCATCAATTGTGGCAGTGATTATGATCGTAGTGCTGCAAACTGTCAGTGCATGGTTAGCATTGATTGTATTAGGCGCTATTCTATTAATTGGATTCAGAAAGTTGTATTCAAAGAACAAAACTGTTCTGAGAATGACAAATCGAAAATTACTTTCCGGTATTTCTCTTTTGATTCTTGGGTTTATTCTGGTACTAACTACAGGCTTTTTAAATCCCTTAAAAACAAAATTGACGTCTGCATCTAATTATATTACATCTGATTTCAGTGAACTAATTCAAAATGACGATTCCACAAATGTCAATAGTGTTTTTGAAAGATTATTATTATGGAGAAATTCATTTAAGTTAAGTGAGGAAAATCCTTTAACAGGAATAGGTCTTTCGAACTGGCGAATGATGTATCCGAAATATGGAATTGGCGGAGCTTATCATCTTAATGCAGGGGTCATGCATTTTGAACATCCGCATAATGAATTTCTGCTCTTATTATCTGAGACAGGTATATTATCACTACTGACTTTTAGCGCATTAATTGTTTACATACTTCTTGTCGCAAGGAAAAATTTCAAAGATCCGGAAAACGGAAAAATTTTGTATTTAATGTTTAGTGGAATTGTTTGCATTCTGATTCTTTCATTCTTTGGTTACCCATTGCATCGGCCCTTTACAGTTTCGTTATTGATATTAATGTTTGGAATTATACTCAGTTTAAATAAAGATGTAAAAGTTGTTAATCTGACACGTCTTCCGGTACTTATAGTATTGGTTTTATCTTTGATCAATTTTCGTGTTCTGATAGCCAGAGAATCCGGAGCGGCTCACATGTCAAAAGCATTGCATGAACAATCTAAAGGACGATTTCCAAATATGCTTAAGGAATTGAGAATGATCGATACAGATTATTACTCGATTGATAATACCGGAACTCCTGTAAACTGGTACAAAGGCTTTGCTCATCACTATAGTGGAATGGATAGCTCCCTTTATTATTTTGAACTTGCAGAACATCAGAATCCGTTTCATATTCAAGTCTTAAGTGATATAGGTGCATCGTTTGAAAACAATGGTGAGCATGGAAAAGCGATTGAGTATTTTTTACGGGTATTGAAAATTACTCCGGGGTTTGATGATGCAAGATTGAATCTTGCAGTTGCATATTTCAATTCCGGTAAAGTAGAAGATGCACTCAGGAATATTAATCTGGTCCGTAGGAATTCCGATTATAAGGACAAAGTCTTAGAAGCTATTTTGAATTCAAATCAACGTAAATAATTTTTTAAATATGTACTATAAACCCCCAATCGACAAAAAACATCTTTTATATCATCAAACAGTTTTAGAAATTCTTCCTTTCTTAAGGTTTCTTAAAAGGTTCAGATTGTTCTTTGTTTTATCCGTTCTGATTGTTATGATCGCCTCATTTTATATTTATCGTTCATTCCAATTTTATGAAAGCCGAATTGAATTGTTTATTAATTCTGCTCAAGCCGGTAATTCAATTTCTGATAGTGACGATGATGTCAAATTTGCAATCAAGCAATCTGCATCTTTAAAAAGGGTCTATCAGATAATTTATTCTGATAGGATGTTTGATAAATTGAATTTCAGATATAATTTGAATGACATTTATCATATACCCCAGTCCGCATTTTCAAAAAATGCATTAGTAGAAAAAGTTAAAGAGAAGGTCAAATTAAAAACGGATCAATTTGATATTATAACGATCTCTGTTGTTGATGAAGAAGATGGTAAGCGTGCGGCTGATATGGCAAATTTCATAGCACAGGAGGCATTGATAATGAACCGGGAATGGTATACGGAACAATTAGTTCAGAGAATGGCTGTGGATAGTATCTTAAATTCTGAACTGGAAGGTACTGTGGCCGGTGAGAAAATATTTTTTGAGAAGAATTTAGCGGAAGTAAGTCGGTTACTTAAAAATACTGCTTCGAGGGATAATTCACAGCTGGAACTTTTGTACAGGAATCTTTATTCAACATTGAATAGATTGGATATTCATAATGAAGATTATTTTGAAAAATTCCGTTCGAATGGATCAATTTTGAAAACATTGGATGCTAAAAATTTTAGCGAAATGATTGTTATCAAGAAAGCAATTCCGGCGAATCGTAGTAATCGTGTTAGTACTTCTGTTTTTTGGCCTTTAATAACATTGATTTCTGTTGTATTAAATGTTCTTCTATTCTTTATTATATATCGTGTGAGAACTTTTGTGGAAATCTTAAAAGCGGAGATAAACTAGTTCTTTCTGTTGTTTGGTCTCTTCAGTTTTAACTAAAATCTCAAAATGCAGTGTTTATTTATATTATATATGTATAATAGCCTCATTTTGGAATTTGTTCTTCAAGGAAATTAACTCGCTTAGCAGGAGCACTAATTTGATTTTCATGGACTACATTCTCCTATGAGAAGTTCGTTTTTATAATTTGTTATTTCTAATTTTATGTTCGGGTTTTTTGAAATCGTTTTTCAAAATAAAACTGATCAGGTTTCCGGTTTTCACCTCTTTCAATTTCTAAAGTCAGAAATTTTGACCGAAATTTTTTTTCAGATTTTTTTCGAAAACTTTTTAACACAACTAATCAATTAGTTTTGAAATCATTGAATCCCTTTTTCTGCGCTTGTTTTAAGGTTAAATAATTGAGAGAAAACATGTTCACCCATTTTGTTAAAAAATAAATTCTTTTATTTGCGCACATTGTAAACAGAAACATGGCAAAAAATTTAGTAATAGTTGAGTCACCGGCCAAAGCAAAAACGATCGAAGGATATCTTGGAAAAGATTTCGTCGTTCGTTCAAGTTATGGTCACGTTCGGGATCTGGTGAAGAGCGGAATGGGAATACAGGTCGAAAATAATTTCGAGCCTGTATATGAGATCAGTCCTGATAAAGAGAAGGTTATCGATGAACTAAAGAAATTATGTAAGAGTGCCGAAATGATCTGGCTCGCAACCGATGAGGACCGTGAAGGAGAAGCAATTTCCTGGCACTTATATGAGACGCTGAAATTAAATAAGGATAATACAAAGAGAATAGTATTCCACGAGATCACTAAAAAAGCGATCACCGAAGCTATCAAGAATCCAAGAATGATCGATAAAAATCTTGTGGATGCTCAACAGGCCCGGAGAATTCTCGATCGTTTGGTTGGATTTGAATTGTCACCAGTTCTCTGGAAAAAAATCCGTCCGCAATTATCTGCCGGACGTGTTCAGTCTGTTGCAGTTCGTCTGATCGTTGAGCGTGAAAGAGAGATCGATGAATTTACGATCACCGCTTCTTATCGTGTCACTGCAATATTTGAAGTGAATGGTAAAACATTCAAAGCAGAATTGCCGAAGAAATTTAAAACGAAAGAAGAAGCGGAGAAATTTTTGCAGGATTGTATCGGTGCTGATTTCAGTGTGAAAAATCTGGAAGTCAAACCGGGTAAACGTACTGCATCTGCTCCATTTACAACTTCTACACTTCAACAGGAGGCTGCAAGAAAATTAGGATATAGTGTTTCTCAAACAATGGTTCTTGCTCAGAAACTGTACGAAGCCGGAAAAATAACTTATATGAGAACGGATTCAGTGAATCTTTCTCAGGACGCTCTGGATTTTACAAAAGCTGCCATAATAAAAAATTACGGTGAAAAATATCACGAAGGTCGTCAGTATAAAACTAAAACAGCCTCTGCACAGGAAGCCCATGAGGCCATTCGTCCAACTGATTTCACAGTAGAAACAGCCGGCAACGATCCTCGTGAGGAAAAGCTATACAGTCTGATCTGGAAAAGAACAGTTGCTTCGCAAATGGCAGATGCAATTCTGGAAAAAACTGTAATTACAATTTCATCCAAAAAAACTGCTGAAGATTTTGTTGCCAACGGTGAAGTGATCAAGTTCGACGGATTCCTTAAAGTATATATGGAAGGAACCGATGATGAAAACAGCACGGATGAACAGGAAGGATTACTTCCAGCTATGTCTGTAGGTGATAAACTGATCTTACAGGAAGCAAAAGCGACAGAAAGATTCACTTATCCGCCGAGCAGATTTACGGAAGCTGCATTAGTAAAAAAACTCGAAGAGCTTGGTATTGGCCGGCCTTCAACATATGCACCAACCATCAGTACCGTTCAGAAACGTGGTTATGTATCGAAAGAGGAAAGAATGGGTAAGGAACGTTCTTATTCTGTTCTGACTTTAATTGACAACAAAGTCGTACATGAAACAAAGACTGAGATCACCGGCGCAGAAAAAAATAAATTATATCCGACCGACATCGGAATGGTTGTAAACGATTTTCTTGTTGTCAATTTCAAACAGATCCTCGATTACAATTTCACAGCTTATGTGGAGAAGGAATTTGATGATATTGCCAATGGCGAATTGAAGTGGCAAAAAATGATCACTGAATTCTATGGACCTTTCCATGGTACTGTTCAGACTACTGAAAAAGAATCTGAACGTGCGTCAGGTGAACGGATCTTAGGTAAAGATCCTGTTTCAGGATTAACATTGCTTGTTCGCATCGGTCGTTTCGGACCTATGGCACAGATCGGTACTCCTGATGAAACTGATAAGCCGAAGTTTGCAAAATTAAGAGCTGAACAGCGTCTGGATCAGATCACTTTCGATGAAGCTATCGAACTTTTCAAGCTTCCAAGAAATCTCGGTCCATATGAAGATCACGATGTAAATGTTGCGATCGGAAGATTCGGACCATATGTTCGTTTGAATGACTTTTTCGTTTCAATGAAAAAAGAAGACGACCCTTACACAGTTACTTATGAACGTGCTGTGGAGTTGATCGAAGAGAAACGAAAACAAAATGCTGAACGATTGATCATGTCGTTCCCCGACGAACCGGAAATTCAGGTTTTGAATGGCCGCTGGGGACCATACATTAAATACAAAGACAGAAATATCAGGATTGCAAAAGATCGCGATCCTAAAACATTTACGCTGGAAGAAATTCATGCTTTAGCTGAAAGTACGCCGGTTTCCAAAAAAGGACGTTTCGGATTTGGAGCTAAAAAAGGTGGCTTTGCTGCCAAGAAAGCATTTGTTCCGAAAAAAGCAGCAGCTTCTAAAAAAGCAGCAGCAACTCCGGCCCCAGCTGTCAAAGCTGCCCCTGCAACTAAAAAAGCAGCAGCTGTGAAAAAGGCTGCCCCTGCTAAGAAGGCTGCCCCTGCTAAGAAGAAAGTTGCTGTGAAAAAGAAAGCGGCTGCGAAAAAGAAATAATCAATTAGTTCAAAGTTCAAAGTTCGAAGTTCAAAGTTTGCGATGTGTCAATCACTAGAAGATTACCCAGGAAACTTTGAGCTTTGAACTTTGAACCTTGAACTTTGAACCTTGAACTTATTTTAACTATACAAATGGACATCAGCATCTTCTTCGACCCTCTGGATCAAATCCGTTTCGGGAATTACGAAGACCAAAAATCATCGATAGGAAATGTGGTGACACGATTTCTTGAAGTGGATTCATTTCCATCTTTTGAAGGAGTGAATATTGCAATTTTTGGAGTAGAAGAAGACCGTGGTTCTGTTCGTAACGATGGTTGTGCGCAGGCGCCTGATATGATCAGGGAAAAATTGTATGCACTGAAAGTTGCGGATTATCCGTACTCCATTGTTGATCTTGGAAATTTAAGAGTTGGGGAAAGTCTTTCTGATACATATGCGGCCGTAACAAGTATCATGGTTGAATTATTAAAAGGAGGTGTGTTACCGGTACTTTTAGGCGGTAGTCAGGATCTTACTTTTGCACAATATGTAGCTTATCAGAAATTAGAAGAAACAGTAAATATTGCATCTGTAGATGCATCATTTGATCTGGGTTCAACAGAAGAAAAAATCAATTCAAATTCTTATTTAGGAAAGATCGTTTTACACGAGCCGAATTTTCTTTTCAATTTCAGTAACATCGGTTACCAGACTTACTTCGTCGGTAACGATCAGATCGAATTGATGGAGCGTTTGTATTTTGATGCATATCGTCTTGGACAAGTTCGTTCAGATATGGAAGAAGTTGAACCCATCGTTCGGAATGCCGACATACTTTCATTCGATATTACAGCCATTCGTCAGAGTGATGCGCCGGGAAATTGCAATGCAACTCCGAATGGATTTTATGGAGAAGAAGCATGTCGTATTGTAAGATATGCAGGTATGAGCGACAAGCTAACGTCGTTTGGAATTTATGAGATCAATCCGCTTTTCGATAATCATGACCAGACTTCACATCTTGCTGCGCAAATGATCTGGTATCTGATCGATGGTTATTACAATCGTAAAAAAGATGTACCGTTAAAAAGCAAAACAGGTTTTGTAAAGTATAGAGTTCCGTTAAAGAAAGATGATCAGGAAATAGTTTTTTATAAAAGCACTAAGAGTGAAAGATGGTGGATGGAAGTTCCGTATCCTGCCAACAAAGTCCGCTATTCCCGTCATCATCTTGTTCCATGTTCGTACAAAGATTACGAGACCGCCCTCCGCGAAGAAATGCCGGAACGGTGGTGGCAGGCGTTTCAGAAGATTTCTGTTTCGTAAGGTGCAAGACTGAAAAATATTTCCCGCAGATCTCACAGATCCCGCAGATTTTGCGCAGAAATTTTATTACTAGTTGATTTGTTGATCTGCGTGATTTGCGAGATCTTCGGGAGAAAAAATTATCATCAGGCTTGCTGAAAATTTGCATTTCAGGTTCTTAGAATACGCTGAATAGCCGCAGATTTTTTGTCGTTTACGCAATTCTGATTTTGAAATAAATATTAATCGATCCCGAAGAGATCTCTGCGGATTTTCTGCGTCTTCAGCGCAAGTCTGCGGGAAATAAAAGTTGGTGATAAAAGTAACCGGTATCGACAAGTCTCGCTTTACCCTTAACCTTTGACCCTTGACCTCATTTAACGGTAACAATTCCCCACTTTCCCCGTTAAACCTCCAAAATGAAAGAAATTAACAATTGGGCCTTCAAAATAATTTTGTTTTTAGATTTAATTTTTCATTACTTTACCCGCTCCAATAGTTGTAAAACTAACCCAAAAGCCAAAAACACTGTTCTCCACGATGCGTAAAAATTTTACGATTGCTTTTTTTTGCCTCTCCTTACTTGTTTTGAAGGTGTCCGCTCAGCAGGATCCTCAATTCAGTCAGAACATGTTTACAAAACTTTGTGTCAACCCCGGATTTGCCGGTGCTAACGATGCCATTTGTGGTACGTTACTTTATAGGAACCAGTGGACAGGTTTCGGTGGTGAACCCAAGACGATGTTATTAACTGCTGATATGCCTGTAGAATTGTTACATGGCGGGATCGGACTTACAGTTTATGCAGCAGATGGATTAGGCGTAGAAAAAAATCTGAATGTCCGCGCAGCATATGCTTACCGTGCAGATCTTGGCTCAGGAAGAATCGGTCTGGGAGTTGATTTCGGAATGCATCAGAAATCGATGGACGGATCAAAATTTGTTTTTAACGATGCGAATGACAATAACATACCCACAGGTAACGTTAGTGGATCAACATTCGATCTTGGATTTGGAGTTTATTACAATACAGATAAGTTATATGTAGGTTTATCTTCCGGACATTTAACAGAAGGAAGTATAAAATACGATAACATCACGACTAACTTAGCAAGACATTATTATCTCATGGCCGGTTATAGTTTAGATCTTACATCTTCCCTTACACTGAAACCAATGGTTCAGTTGAAGTCCGATGCTGTCTCTACACAAGCCGATATCAATGCAAACTTATTTATTAATAGCCGTTACTGGGTTGGAGCATCATATCGTTTACAGGATGCAATAGTGTTGATGGCAGGAATAGAACTCATTCCTAATCTGAAACTCGGTTACGCTTACGATTTGACTACTTCAGAAATAAAAACATATAGCAGCGGAACACACGAGATCATGCTGGGGTATTGTTATAAGCCTGTAAAGGTAGTAAACCGCAAATTCCACAGGAATGTAAGATTCTTGTAGAGATTGCACAAAGAGGGGTCTGATCTTAGTTTAAATTTGATGCAACCTATGGTGTATCCGGTCGTTCAAGACGGTTATATCATAATGGATCGATATTTACACTTAGATCTGAGGTAAAAACGAAACAAGTATTATTCATAAACAACGATGAATATCAAGAACTTAGGGAACAAAAAAGTCGGTTTTCTGTTTGTAATCGCTTTGATGACGCTTGCCGGATGCGGTGGCGGAGGAAAAGGTGAATTAACAGGCGTCCTAAACCGCGAAAAATGGTACCAGGCCGATCCTTTTGGAATGGTCTACATTCCTGCAGGTGCCTTTAACATGGGACCTAGTGATCAGGATGTACCATATGCAGTGACTGCTCAGGCGAAGACAGTTACAATTCCTGCATTTTACATGGATAATACTGAGATCACAAACAACGAATATCGTCAGTTTGTGTACTGGGTGCGGGATTCATTAGCACACCGCCTGATTGGTGGTGAGCATTTGATCGACGAAGGTGAATACGGTGAGCGTATCAACTGGAGAGAAAAGATCAAATGGGATGATGAGCAAAATGAAGAAACTCTTGCTGAACTTTTCTTACCTGAAACAGAGCGTTTCTATCGTCGTAAAGAAATAGACACTCGTAAATTAAATTTCGAATATTACTGGATCGATCTCAGATTAGCTGCTCAACGCGAAAGCCGTGACCAGGGTATGAGAGACCGTTCTGTATTTATAAAGAAAGATGTGATCAATGTTTATCCTGATACTTTAGCATGGATTCATGATTACACATATTCATTCCATGATCCATTAACTCAAATGTATTTCTGGCATCCGGCTTATGACGATTATCCTGTCGTAGGTGTGAACTGGAAACAGGCTCGTGCATTCTCTATCTGGAGAACACAGCTGATGAACAGTTATATGGAAGAGAATGGAAATGCATTTGTTCAGGATTTCCGTTTACCATCGGAAGCTGAGTGGGAATATGCCGCTCGTGGTGGTCTGGATCTTTCTCCATATCCTTGGGGAGGTCCGTATATCCGTAACAGTCGCGGATGTTTCTTAGGAAACTTCAAACCGATGCGTGGTAATTACATGGACGACGGTGGTGTTTATACTGTTAAAGCTACTTCATACTGGCCGAATGATTATGGTCTGTATTGTATGGCAGGTAACGTCAGCGAGTGGACAAGCAATGCTTTTGATGAATCTTCATATAGTTTTTCTCATGATATCAGTACAAACTATGAGTATGAAGCAAAAGAAAGCGATCTGCCTGCTTTGAAACGTAAGGTTATCCGTGGAGGATCCTGGAAAGATGTAGGTTATTACCTTCAGACAGGAACACGTACTTATGAATATCAGGATACATCGAAATGTTACATCGGTTTCCGTTGTGTACAGAGTTTCCTTGGTCGTGATAAGGCGGATTATTAAAATTAATCTTTCGCTTTTCCGTTTACGAATTAATTCTCTCTCAATCATAATTCAATTATTGTCTAACTAACCAACTCATCTAAACAACACTATGGGACTTGCCGAAATAACACAAGGGAAGAAGTTTAAGAATTTTATGGCGAAGCTTTACGGTATCGGGGCTGCCATTGTAATCGTCGGTGCACTATTCAAAATTCAGCACTGGCCGGCATCAGGATTTTTCCTGGTACTGGGTTTGGGTACCGAAGCAGTCATCTTTATCTTTTCAGCTTTTGAACCACCGCATGAAGATGTGGATTGGACATTAGTATATCCGGAATTAGCAGGAATGGAAGACGAAGATAGTCATGGTAAAAAAGAGCGTCGTAAGAAAACAGATCCTGTTGTTCAGCAATTGGATCGTTTAATGGTTGATGCAAAGATTGGTCCTGAACTGATCGAAAGCTTAGGACATGGACTACGTACATTAGGAGAAAACACTGGCAAATTAGCTGACATGAGCGATGCCGGTGCAGCAACCGAAAATTATGTGAAGAATGTAACGCAGGCAGCGAAATCTGCAGGTGAAATGTCTTCATCATATACGAAAGCAGCTCAGGCTGTAGAAAATTTATCAAACTCAACTGAAGAAGTTCGTGTATATAAAGATCAGGTAGTTTCAGCAGGTAAAAACCTTGCAGCCTTGAATGCAGTTTATGAATTGCAATTACAAGACAGCAGTGAAAACCTTAAACAAACTGCTCGTTTCTATGAAGGTATTAACGAATTGATGTCGAATCTTAATTCTTCTCTTGACGATACTAAAAAATATCGCGAAGAAGTTGCAACATTAGCTAAAAACCTATCACAGCTTAATACTGTGTACGGAAATATGCTTTCTGCAATGACCGTTCGTGGTTAATATCCGGTTCTCTATTTTTATCTAACCTAAACTGAAAACCAGAACCTAAACCATGGCAGGCGGAAAACTCTCCCCAAGGCAGAAGATGATTAACATGATGTATCTCGTGTTAACAGCCCTTCTAGCCCTCAACGTTACAAAGGAAGTCATCAATGCCTTTGTGACTATCAACGAAAGTGTGGAATTATCGAAAGACAATATCGATAAGAAGAATCAGACTACTTATGAATATTTCAAAAAGCAAATGGAATTGGATGCAGCAAAATATACTGCAGTAAATAACCAGGCACAAAATATTCGCAAAGGAGCAACTGACCTAAACAAATTTATAGACGACCTTAAAGTTAAACTTATTCGTACTGCTGAGAAGTTAGATGAAGGTGTTCCGACACCGAAACTTCCGGACATGGAAAATAAGGAAGACTACGATTCACCTACTCATATTATGATCGGCGACGATGATGCTCAGGGTAAAAAAGGTGAGGCTGTTGTTCTTCGAAATAAACTGGAAGCGTATAAGAAATTGATCATTGCAAATGCACCTAAAGGTTCAGAAGCGGATTATCAAAAACGGATGGACAACTTGTTAAGCACAAAGGATCCTGTTAAAAAAGAAGACGGAAAAGGTACATGGGAGTTAGTGAGTTTCTATCACAATCCTGTTGTAGCAACTGTTGCTCTATTAACAAAATTCCAGTCTGACGTACGTAATGCGGAATCACAGGTGATCGATGATCTATTAGGATCAGTAGATCGTAATATCGTTAAACTTGACAAGCTTGCTGCTAAAGTTATTGCAAATAGTACTGTAGTAACAATTGGTAGTGATTATCAGGCTGACGTATTCTTATCAGCAACTTCTTCTACAATGGTACCTGAAGTGTTTATCGGTGCTACGTGGGATTCAGTAAAGCACGATAAAATAGGAGGAAGCCCAACTGCCCTACCGGTGGAAGGTGGATATGCAAAATTTTCAGAACGTCCGAGTTCGGAAGGTGAAAAGAAATGGAACGGAGTTATCCGTGTTCAGAAACCTGACGGAAGCTATGAAGGTTACAATTTCTCTGCGTCTTACGTAGCTCAGAAACCAAGTTCAGTAGTTGCTGCTGAGAAAATGAACGTTCTTTATATCGGTGTTGATAATCCAATGGCCATTTCAGTACCCGGTGTTTCCAATAATCAGGTATTCCCAAGTATTGCCGGAGCCGGCGGTTCTTTGAAACCGAATTCAGCAGCAGGTGGTGGTCACTTCATTGCAACAGTAACAACAGTTGGTGAAGCAAAGATCAACGTAACTGCAGAGATCGGTGGAAAGAAAATGCCAATGGGAGAATTCAAGTATCGTGTAAAGCGTGTACCTGATCCTGTTGCAACTATTTCAAACAGCAAAGGCGGTCCGATCAATAAGAGCATGCTTGCAGCGGGAACATTAATTCCTCAACTTGAGAATTTCGATTTCGAATTATTCTTTAAGATAACAGGATTCAAAATGTCAATTTTCGCTAAAGGAAAAGATCTTATTGAATACGAATCTACAGGTAATCAATTGACACCACAAATGCGTAATGCAATTGCTAAATTACGTGCAGGTGATAAAGTGTTCATCGAATACATCAAGGCAAAAATGGCTACAGGTGCCGATCAGTCGACACGTAGTCTTTCGCCGATGGCATTTACTATACAATAATAAAATAAATCAGGAGTCATGAAAGCCAGAATCTTATTTGTGATCATGTTTGCAATGCTTAGCACTGCAGCCTTCTCACAAGATGTGCTTGATGCGGTTTACGTAAAAGAAACTGCAATCACGCGTCAGGTGATCCCTTATCCGTTTTTACGTGAGGCCGATGTTATGTGGTCAAAGCGTATCTGGAGAGTGATCGATCTGCAGGAAAAGATCAATCTTCCTTTGAAATATCCTTCAAGTAAACAGACAAAGGATCGTAAGAACCTAATGGATGTTGTGATGGACGCTATTTCAGAAGGCTCATTGACTCCATACAGTTTTGAAGACGATGAATTCACAAAACCATTGACTGTAAAAGAAATTGAAGGTCGTGGTGGTTCCCGTTCAGATACTGTAAAGATGCAACGACCGGATCCTCCTTACGATGAATACGACACTATCATTGCACGTGAGTTCTCACGTGACAAAGTTATCGGATTCCGCGTAAAAGAAGATTGGTTCTTTGATAAGCAACGTTCAGTGATCGATGTCCGCATTATCGGACTGGCTCCATTGATCTACGCTGTGGATGAAACGGGTGCAGTACGTGAAGGGAATATCAAGATCCCATTGTTCTGGGTCTATTATCCGGAAGCACGTCGTCTGTTTGCTAACAGCGAAGTCTTCAACAGAGAGAATGATGCCGAACGTCGTACATTCGATGATATCTTCCAGAAGCGTTTATTCGGAAGCTACGTCTACAAAGAATCTAATGTATACGATCGTCGTATTGAAGATTACAAACAAGGCTTAAGTGCTCTCCTTGAATCTGAAAAGATAAAATTAGAGATCACCAACTTTGAACATGATATGTGGGAGTTTTAAACTTCCTCTAATGAGAATACAAAAGCTCTGCTTCGGCAGGGCTTTTTTTATATGCGGAAGTTTTAAATAGGTCAAAGGTCAGAGGTCAAAGGTCACACTGGCTTTCTTATTTGCAAAAGTTGTGTTTCAATTTTTAGTTTTAACATTAGTCGTCAACAATCCCGGTAAAAAATCCCGGTAAACTTTCCCGCATCCATTTTTCTTTTTTCTTTTTTCTTTTATTTCATTCATCATACTCCCTACCGGTATTCTGACGTTTTAAAATATCGCCAGCCAATAAATCGTTCATGCTTTTCTAAACCAACATCGCTATGAAACCAACCATTTTATTGCTATCGTTTTGCGCATTGATAAGTATCAATGTGTTTTCACAGGGAATGCCTGATCCATCCGAGAGGGATTCTCCTCCAAATCCCTATTTAAAGTACGCAGTTCTACGCGAATCAGATGCTATGTGGTCAAAACGTGTCTGGAGAGTGATCGATCTGAATGAAAAAATGAATCTTGCATTCAAGTTTCCGCCAAGCAAACAAACTTCTGACAGAAAGAATCTGATCGATGTGATAATGGATGCTATCGAGGAAGATTCACTGATTGCATATGGTTATGAAGATGATGAATTCACAAGAACGATTTCTTTGAAAGAAATACTGAGCAGAGGTGGGGCGAGAATTGATACTGTGATGATGCCGAATCCTGAACCACCATATGATGAATCTCCTGCTGTAGTACAAACAGAATTTTCGCGTGACAAAGTAATTGCATATAGAGTAAAGGAAGACTGGTTCTTCGACAAACAACGTTCTGTGATGGATGTCCGCATTGTTGGAATTGCTCCTTTGATTTATGCAGTCGATGAAACAGGTGCCATCAGAGAAGGAAATATAAAAATCCCGCTCTTCTGGATCTATTATCCTGAAGCCCGAAATCTGTTTTCCAATAGTGAAATTTTCAATACAGGCAATAATGCACAACGATTGTCTTATGAAGATGTATTTCAAAAGCGGTTATTCGGAAGTTATATTTACAAAGAATCAAATGTCTACGACAGAAGAATATCAGATTACTCTCAAGGCGTAAGTGCTTTACTTGAATCAGAACGAGTAAAAGAAGAAATAATAAATTTCGAACATGATATGTGGGAGTTTTAAGTTTCCGCTGATGAGAATGCAAGCTCTGCTACGGCAGGGCTTTTTTTTATAGTAAACTTTAAAAGAATGAAGTAAAATGAAGTGAAATGAAGTAGAATGAAGTGAAATTTTGGTGCGAAGGAATACTTATAAATGGTGTTGACTGTAAAGGCTATTTTAATTTTATTCTATTATTATTCTATTTTTTTTTTTTCGTTCACTTCACTTCACTTCACTTCACTTCACTTCACTTCATTCCACTTCACTTCATTCCACTTCATTCCACTTCATTCCACTTCATTCCACTTCATTCCACTTCATTCTACTTCATTCCACTTCATTCCACTTCATTTAATTTCCTTCCCTTTTCCCTCAAAAACCCACTGTAAGCATCCCCCTCATTTTCAATCAACTTCGTTTTTCAAAAACCGTTTTAAGAGTAGCACCTAAAAAGTGCCTACACCTTTTTCACACACGGAAAAACAATGAAAAAAACGTTTTTAAAGCGATTTTTTGAGGTTTTCATCAAACGAATGATCTTTGTAAGATTGTTTGCATTTATGATGCTCAATCCATTCGCTTCTTTGGCCACCCATATCAGCGGAGCAGATATTACCTATAAATGGGTGAGTGGAAACACTTATCAGCTATCTCTTACTCTGTACAGAGATTGCGCCGGAATCGCTGCCCCAAATACTGCTGCAGTGACTTACTCATCTGTAAGTTGTGCGCGGAATTTGTCAGTAAATCTGACCCGTGTACCCGGAACCGGGCAGGAAATTTCCCATACCTGTAGTACAGCCGTTACAACATGTCGTGGGGGAACTCTTTCAGGAATTCAGAAATATGAATATACAGGAAACGTTACTTTACCGGCCAATTGTACAGACTGGGTTTTTGGTTATGCTATCTGTTGCAGAAATTGTGCGATCACAACTTTATCATACACACCAAATAATTGTAGCGGTGTTCCCGGAACTTATGTTGAAGCTACACTCAACAATTTAGTAGTACCTAATAATTCAGCTCCAACATTTACAAATATTCCTGTTGCGTTTTTCTGTGTTGGTCAGACGTTTCATTACAACCATGGTGCGTACGATGTCGATGGTGATTCATTGGTTTATTCATTTGTAACTCCACGCTCAGCTGCGAATACCTATGTAACTTTCAAGCCTGGTTATTCTGCATCCAACCCATTGACATCTTCACCGGCAATTACATTAGATAATTCCGGAGATATTGCAATTACGCCTACAGCTCTTGAAGTTGGAGTAATGACAATTCTGGTAAAAGAATATCGTAATGGTGTTTTGATTGGATCTGTACTGAGAGATATGGAAGTTTACACTCAGTCATGTAGTAATGTTTTACCAACGGCATCCGGTGTAAATGGAACTACCAATTATGATATCATTGCTTGTCCGGGAAAACCACTGAGTTTTAATATTACAACCGGCGATGGAAATACATCTCAGAACGTAACAATGACTTGTATAAGTCCAATACCCGGATCTGCCTTTACAAGCACAACAGGTCAGCATCCTGTAGGAACTTATACATGGACGCCCACAGTTGCACAAGCCCGGTCACAACCTTATTCATTTATTATTACTGTTCAGGATGATAATTGTCCTTTTACAGGATTTCAAACATATTCTTTTACCATCAGAGTTCCTCCACTTGCTGCAACATTACAGACAGTGAACGCTACATGTGCAGTTCCCGGAAATGGATCTGCTACATTAAATGTTACAGGGTCTTCTCCGTACCAGTATTTATGGACACCTGGCGGAAATACAACAGCTTCAATTTCCGGATTGGGTTCCGGCAATTATTCTGCAGTAGTGACCGACCGATATGGATGTACTACAACTGCCTCAGGAAATTTACTGGCACCGCCGCCCATTATAGCTTCGCCTGTCGTTACAAATGTAAATTGCTTTGGCAGAAATAATGGTTCTATCTCTGTCACCAGAAGTGGAGGAGTGGCTCCTTATAGTTATGCATGGACACCTTCTTTGGGAAACACCGCTACTATAAATAACCTTTCACCTGGAAATTATCAGTGTGTCATTACAGATGCAAATGGTTGCACGATCTCAACCTCTTCAACCATTACCCAGCCACCGATATTAAATTCTGTGATCAGCTCTTCAACAAACTTATTATGTAATTCAATTAATACAGGAAGTGCTACAGTTAATCAGACCGGTGGAACAGGACCATTTATTTATAACTGGATTCCCGGAAATTTAACTTCTCAGACGATCAGTAATGTTTCAGCCGGAACATATCAGGCTACTGTTACGGATTCAAAAGGATGTTCGTCGTCGGTTTCAATCACACTTACACAACCAACACCTGTGAATGTAAACGTTTCATCAATTGCAACATCATGTGGAAATAACAATGGAACATCAACAGCATTGGCTTCCGGTGGTACAGGACCGTATACATATTTGTGGTCACCGGGAAATCAGACAACTGCTACTGCTACTAATTTATCAGTCGGAAATTATTCTGTTTTAGTTACAGATGCTTTCGGATGTACAAGAACAAATACTGTAGCTGTAACAGCAAATCCATTACCTGTTGCAACAATTTCTTCTACAACAAATGTTTCTTGTTTTGGCGGAAGTAATGGATCATCAGTGGTGAATGCAGCAAATGGATTATCGCCTTATACATATCAATGGCTGGGAACTTCTGATGTTGATAATAATCTGAGCAATGTAAGTGCAGGAAACTATTCTGTTGTCATTACCGATGCAAGAGGATGTACTGCGATTGCAAATACTATAATTTCTCAACCTGCGCTTCTGGTAGTCAATAATTCATCAACTTCTTCAACATGTGGAAACGCTAATGGTACGATTGATCTGAGCGTAAGTGGTGGAGTAAGCCCTTACAATTATAACTGGCAAACTTTCGGCGGCGTGAATTCTTCGCATTTAGGAAGTCTTCCGGCAGCAACATATAATGCAACTATAACAGATGGAAATGGATGTACACAAAGTGTTTCTGTTCCTGTTTCAAATATTCCCGGACCTGTTGCAGCACTTACTTCAACTCAAAATGTAACATGTTTCGGAAACTCAGATGGAAGTGCTATCGTAACTCAAACAGGAGGTACTGCGCCATTTAATTATTCATGGTCTGTTGCAGGGCCAAATGCTCCTTCGATTTCTAATCTTTCGTCAGGAATATATAGTGTGACAATCACTGATGCAAACAATTGTACAAGTACAATTCCGTTTTCAATTTCTCAACCTACAGCTCTCAATTCATCTGTTACTTCTTCAAATGTAAATTGCTTCAACGGTTCTACCGGAACTGCTTCAGCAATAGTTACAGGTGGTACAGGACCTTATCAATATCTCTGGTCGCAAACCGGTTCAACCAGTTCATCTATTACAAATTTACAAGCAGGAACCTATCAGGCAACTATAACTGATGCAAACGGCTGTACTACCTCATCGTCAACTTCAATATCACAGCCGCCGGCTTTAAGTATGACAACCGGGTCAACTCCTACGACATGCGGAAATAATAATGGTAGTGTTCAGGCTTCAGTTTCAGGAGGAGTTTCTCCTTATAGCTATCGTTGGGTTCCGGGAAATTATTTATCATTTGAATATACTAATATAGGAACAGGAACATACTCAGTTACAATAACAGATGCAAATGGATGTACAGCATCAATGAATGCAACAGTCAATGCAACTCCATTGCCAACTGCATCTATTTCATCAGTGAATAATGTTTCTTGTTTTGGTGGTACCAATGGTGCCGCTACAGCTCTTGCATCAAGCGGAGTTGCTCCTTATTATTACCAGTGGTCACCTTCAGGTGGAACCAGCGCTATAGCAAATAATTTAAGTGCCGGTAATTATTCAGTTCGAATTACAGATGCTAATGGCTGTACTACAACTGTTCCGGTTTCTATCTCTCAGCCCTCGGATCTTGCAGTTGTTCCGTCAATTACAATGGGAACATGTGCCAGCAGTAATGGAAGTGCTTCTGTAAGTGTGAGCGGAGGAACATCTCCTTATAGTTACTCATGGTCAAATGGAGTGAATGGAACAAATACTATCAGCAGTTTGTCTGCAGGTGTTTATAGAGTAGTGGTGAATGACATGAATGGATGTACGATTTCTTCATCTATCAATGTTGAGAATTCCGGGGGAATGAGTGCAACAGTTTCTGCTCTTGCAATGCCGAATTGTTTTGGTGAAGCCAATGCTACTGCAACTGTTGCAGTCAGCGGTGGAACCGGTCCGTTTTCATTTGCATGGTCGCCAGGAGTTTCTACATCATCCACTGCAACAGGATTGACAAATGGTCATTATGATGTTACTGTAACAGATGCAAATAATTGTATTGCTATTACAAATGTTGTCGTCAATCAGCCTCCGCAAATTCTTGTGAGTACTTCAGCTACACAGCCTGCAGTTTGTTATGGATCAAATACAGGACAAGCAGTAGTTACTGTGAATGGTGGAATTCCTCCATACTCATATCAATGGCTTGGACAAAGCGATACAGATGATGTATTACAAAATGTTTCAGCAGGTATCTACAGTGCAATTGTCACAGACGCTCACGGTTGTACTTCGGTAGCTGATGCAATTGTTGCTGAACCTTCGCCGATTCAGATAAACTCTTCTTCAACTTCTACAACATGCGGAAATTCTAATGGATCTGCTGCTGTAATTGTAAATGGAGGAACAGGTCCTTATACTTATTCATGGTCGTCAAGTGTAACTAATCATACAAATACTATTGGTAATGTACCTGCGGGCAATTATCAGGTCATTGTAACAGATGCTAATTCCTGTACTATGACGCAGAATATAAATGTTGCTGATATTTCAGGTCCTGTGGCTTCTGTTAATTCAGTGCAGAATGTAAATTGTTTTGGTGGATCAAACGGTAGTGCAGCTTTATCTTTGACAGGCGGAACAACGCCGTTTTCATATTCGTGGACATGCTCGACAGATAATTCGCCTTCAGTTTCAAATTTATCGGCAGGAAGTTATTCTGTAATTGTAACTGATGGAAATAATTGTACATCGCTTGTGCCATTTACAATTTCACAACCTGCAGAATTACTATCATCTGCAACTTCAACAAATGTAAATTGTTTTAGTGGATCCACCGGATCAGCATCTGTTGTTGCAAATGGCGGAACTATTCCGTATCAATATTTATGGACGCACGATTTGTCTACGAACTCTGTTGCAAATAATTTGTCAGCAGGAAATTATAGTGCTGTCATCACAGATGGAAATGGTTGTACTACATCATCTTCTGTTTCTGTTAATCAACCCGCAGCAATAATTGTTTCCACTACTTCGTCTCCATCTTTTTGCGGAATCAATAATGGTAGTATCGACGCAGGAGTAATAGGAGGTATAGCACCCTATAATTATCAGTGGGCTCCTGGCAACGGGAATACTTCGAGTTATAACAGTTTATCGGCCGGAACTTATACAGTTACAGTAACGGATGCCAATGGTTGTACTTCAACTATGAATTCAACAGTGATTGGTAATCCTTCTCCGGTAGCAACTGTAGCTTCTACTTCGGATGTAACGTGTAATGGTGGAAACAACGGCGAAGCATTGATCAATGTTAGCAGTGGTACAGGTCCATTTAATTATGCATGGACTCCAAATGTAGGAAGCGCAAGTTCACTTACTCAATTAAGTGCGGGAGTATATTCTGTTCGAATCGCTGATGCTAATGGTTGTACTTCCAATGCTTCACTTCTGATTTCAGAGCCGGCACCGGTGACAGTTGTTCCCACAGCGATTGATGGTACGTGCTCAATTTCAAACGGTAGTGCTTCAGTAAATGTGAATGGTGGAGTAGGTCCATATTCTTATAACTGGTCGAATGGAATTAGCGGAGCAAATCAGATTTCAGGTTTGGCTGCAGGAAATTATTCAGTGATAATTTCAGATGCTAACGGATGTTCACAGAGTACATCAATTGTAATACAAAATTCGGGTGCATTGAATTCATCGGTGTCTTCAATTATTTCACCTAATTGTTTTGGCGACTCAAACGCTTCTGCAACAATATCTCTTGTCGGTGGAACTGCGCCATTTAATTATACATGGACACCTAATGTGTCGTCATCTGCAACAGCAGCAGGACTTTCTAATGGTCAATATTCAGTCACGATCACAGATGCAAATCAATGTTCGTCTTCAACCTCGATTGTGATCAACGAGCCATCACAGTTAATTTTAAATGCTGCCTCAACAAATGTAAATTGTTATGGAGATAACACAGGGCAGGCACAGGTTGTTGCAACAGGAGGAGTTACGCCTTATACATATCACTGGATTGGAAGTACGGATACTGATGATATTCTTGAAAATAGTTATGCAGGAAATTATTCAGTCGTTGTGACTGATGCACATGGTTGTACTTCAGTTGTGACAACGACAGTTACAGAGCCAACACAAATTAATGTTTCTCCTACAGCAACTTCTGCTACTTGCGGAAATTTGAATGGTTCAATTGATGTTGTAGTTAACGGCGGAGTTGGACCATATAATTATTCATGGTCAATTCCAAACAGAGGAAATGTTTCTAGTGTTGGAAATATCGGAGCAGGATCTTATCATGTTACGGTTACTGACGCTAATGGCTGCTCACGGACCTCAACTACCGGTGTATCTAATATTGGCGGACCGATTGTTTCTTTGGGTGCTCTACAAAATGTCAGATGTTTTGGAAGCTCAGATGGAAGCGCAGCAGTAACATTGTCCGGAGGAACTCCACCATTCAATTATTCATGGACTTGTTCAACTGTGAATTCTTCTTCGGTTTCTAATATTCCGGCCGGTTCTCATACCGTAGTCATATCCGATGGGAATAACTGTTTCACAGCAATACCTTTTAATATTACTCAGCCTGCAATACTTCTCTCTTCAGCAACTTCAAGCAATGTGAATTGCTATGGAGAAAATAATGGTTCTGCTATTGTTGTTGCAAGTGGCGGAGCTGGAAATTATTCTTATGTGTGGTCGAACGGACAAACAGGTACATCAGCAACTTCTTTGAATAGTGGAAATTATTCCGTTATAGTTACTGATAATAATGGCTGTACATCTTCTTCAGCCGTTGTAATTAATCAACCTTCTCCAATTTCAACAACAGCTTCATCAACTGACATAAGTTGTCATGGTGGTGATGATGGAACATTGTATGTAAATGCAACCGGTGGCATTGCACCATATTCATATTCTTGGTCTAATGGTCAAAGCGATCAGCAGATCACGGATCTGATAGCAGGCGATTATACTTTGACGATAACAGATGGTAACGGATGTGTCAATTCCGGTACTTACACTATCAATCAACCGGGAATTCTCGAATCAGCAGCATCGATTACTGCAGTGTCTTGCTATGGAGGAAATGATGGCCGAATTAATCTGGAAGTAAACGGAGGTGTTCCGCCATATAATTTCCAATGGAATCCTGCGAATATAAATACTCCCGGTATAGCAAATCTTACTGCCGGCAATTATCAAATTACAATTACAGATGTGAATGGTTGTAGTATCAGTTCTGCAATTACTATCGATAGCCCTTCTGAATTAATTGCACAGCCATTCTCTCAAAATTTACTTTGTTATAATGATGGTAGCGGGCGGGCATTGGTAAATGTAACCGGGGGTACGAATCCGGTATCATATCTTTGGTCTAATGGTTCTGTAAATTCTGCTGTTACATCTTTGCAAGCCGGAAATTATTATGTTCAGATTACCGATGCAAATGGTTGTTCACAGACGAAACAGATAGTAATCGCACAACCTGATCTGTTAGTTGCAACAGCTACAACACCGGCATTAATTTGTATTGGACAAAGTGTTTCAGTTACTGCTTCTGCAACAGGTGGAACACCATCTTATAATTATTTCTGGAGTACAAATGCAACAGGCGAAACAATTGATCTCTCTCCTGCATCTACAACATATTATTCAGTGTATGCAGTTGATTCCAATGGATGTCAATCAGGTCTTGTGAATGTACAAGTACCTGTAAGTCCGCCGTTGTTAGCTTCATCGGCATCTTCTGATACAATCTGTGCCGGGGAGTTTGCAACGGTTTTTGTAAATGTTTCAGGAGGAAATGGTGGTCCATATCATTATCAATGGAACAATGGATCGAATGACAATTATTTATATGTCTCACCGGGCACAACTCAAACTTATACTGTTCAGATCACAGATAATTGTGGAACTCCTCCTGTAACGAATCAGGTGTTGGTATATGTAAACCCAAAGCCGAATGCAGCATTTGCACCATTCCCTGTTGAAGGTTGTCCTGATCTGTCTGTGAATTTCACATTGCCACAAGCTTTAGTACCAATTGTATCGCAATCATGGAATTTTGGCGATGGAAGTTCAAGTACACTTGGTGCACAAACCCATATTTATACTGATCCGGGAACATATTCAGTAACCCATGCTGTAGTTTCTGATCAAGGATGTACAGCAGTGCAGATTGCTCCGGCATCAGTTCATGTTTTTGACGAACCCATAGCAGACTTTTTAATATCAACAGAGAATCCAACGATGATAAATCCAAATGTGTCATTCACAGATTTAAGTATTGATCCTGTTTTCTGGAGTTGGAATTTTGGTGATGGAGAAATAAGTATGGATCAGAATCCGAATCACATGTATAGTGATACAGGAACCTATATCGTGCAACTGATCGTTCATAATTCAAAAATGTGTTACGATACAATTTACAAGCCGATCCGCATCAAAGACGAATTCGCAATTTATTTTCCAAATACATTTACACCAAACGATGACGGAGTTAACGAACAGTTCAAACCGCTTGCTGTTGGAGTAGCTGAATTCAAAATGCTGATCTTCGATAGATGGGGACTTGTAATTTATTCAACTTCCGAATTAGAAAAAGGCTGGAATGGAAATATGGCAGGAACAGGAAAAGAGTGTCAGATGGATACGTATGTTTATATGGCTATTGCTACGGGTGAGAATGGGAAGAAGAAAGAGTTTATCGGACATGTGAACCTGGTAAGGTAACCAGGACGATCTCACCAACCCATCAACCTCACCTTAGCCTCCTCCATCAACCACATCGGTGTTGAAGTAGCTCCACAAATCCCAACTGTTTCAAGAGCATTGAACCATGAAGGATCGATCTCCGAAGTTGAACTTACAAAATATGTTCTGGGGTTATATTGCTTGCATGCTTCAAACAACACTTTTCCATTCGATGATTTTAATCCGGATACAAAAACAATTACGTCTGCAGATTGAGCAAAACTCCGGATCTGAATATCTCTGTTTGAAACCTGACGGCAGGTAGTATCATTCAGATCGATTTCAATTCCTTGTTCGAGCAGTTGATTGTAAATGCTATAGAATTTCTCCGTACTTTTTGTTGTCTGACTGTATAATGAAATTTTCTTTGGCATTTTTTCAAAATCCAGTTCTTTTATATCCTGAAAAACGACGACTTCATTGTTCGATTGCCCGATTAAACCTTCAACTTCTGCATGCCCACGTTTGCCATAGATGAAAATTTTCTTGTCTGCATCGGCTGATTGTTTGACTCTGTTTTGTAATTTCAGAACTACCGGGCAACTGGCATCAACCAGAGTTAAATTATTTTCAATTGCAATCTGATAGGTTGAAGGTGGTTCGCCATGAGCCCGTAAGAGGACAGTTTCGTTTTTTACATTTTGCAATTGATCATGCGAGATTGTGATCAAACCTTTTTTACGGAGCCTTTGAATTTCTTCATCGTTATGCACGATGTCTCCCAGGCAGTACAATATACCTTTTTCATTAAGAATTTCCTCTGCAAGCTGGATTGCATATACTACACCGAAACAAAATCCGGAATTGTTGTCAATATGTACTTTGAGGTTTAACATCTTTTTTCAACCGATTCTTGAAATACTCATAAAGACAGATGTTCATCAATAACAGAAGCAATGTATACACGGTGTCTTCCACAGGAATTGTTCCTATTCGGATACCAAGGTTCTCTGAATCATTATAAGTTACAACCGGTAATGCAGTTAGTATACCATTCACAATGAAAAATGGTATCAGACTAACAAAATATGCCCTGTAAAATTTCCCCATGAAATCAAAGTTTTCAATGAGTACATATACCAGCATAAAAACCGTCAATGTTAACTTGATAGCAGTATATAATTTTTCTGTATTGAAAAGAACAACAATCATCAGGATAACAGATAAGGTCCCGGAAATGTTTTTAGAATATTTCAATAAACTATCCTTTTTTATCAAAAAATTCAATGATTCATATATAAAAACGCAGGAATAGGGTATTGTGAAAAAAAATAACCACTCTTCAATCGGCAGATCCCAAAGGTAGTAGCCAATCAGATATTCTCTGTTGAAACCCCAGACATTCCATACCGTCATAAGGTGATCCCAGATTATGAAGAATGCTCCGGTTATAATTAAAGCTGGAAGTAGTGCTCTCATTTTTTTGAAAAAGAAGATGCGCCTCTCAAATGAAAAAAGAAACGGAATTAAAATGGAAAAAAAATTGATCAATAAGTAAGTATATTGTTTCATATCTACTTTGAAGCTAGCATTTTTTTCTCTTTGTCAGTACAAATATTGCTATTTAATAAAAACGAAGAGATGATTTGTTTCAGATTGATGTCTTGTTCTGAGCCAATATTGTTTAAAATAATCTGTTTATCGTCTTTCACATTGTAATTCATTCCCAAAAAGGCGGGAATATTAGATTCTATAAGCAATCTGAGATATCTTAGTTCCAGATCATAAGGAGAGGTTTCAATTGCCTTGGAAATCATACTCAATCCATCTTTGCAATAATTGTATTTTTTTAATGGGTTAGCACTATACTTTGCTTTCAAAGCTAACACCGCTCCCCGATAACCTTGTTCAATATCTTTTGAGGAATTTGATTTTAAAATCCGATTGTGAAAAGACTCTGTTATTGCGGCTGTAGAACACGCTTGAAAAGTATTGCGCATTTCTATCCGACCCATTGCCTGTGAAAGAGATTGCAATGATTGAAATGTCAGAACTAAAATGAATAGTGCAAATTTCATTCAGACTAATTTTAATTTATATCGAAACCATGTTTGTACCAATAGAGCAATTTTATGCAGATTGTTTACTCTGATTCGTTCTTCTTTAATTCTTGCTGCAGGAATGAGTTTTATTTTCTTGAACAAAGTCAGGTAATAAATGTACGCTACCATAACTCCAAGTTTACTGCCTTTCGGAAGTTGTATTACTCCATTCCAAGCTTGCTTAAATTCATTTTCAATATCATTTTCAATTTCTGTTTTTTGCTCATTGGTGAAATTGGTGAAATCAATTCCCGGGAAATAGATTCTTCCTCTATCTGCAAAATCGCTTTTGAAATCGCGTAAGAAATTTATTTTTTGAAATGCTGATCCTAGTTGTCTGGCCGGAGTTGTGAGTTTTCATAAGAATGAATTTCATCCTGACAAAATACTTTCAGGCACATTAGTCCGACAACTTCAGCTGAGCCGTAAATATATTCCTTGTAAGTATTCTCGTTGCAATCGGAAAGCGACAAGTCCATTCTCATGCTTTTCAGAAAGGCGTCAATTAAATTTCTGTCTATATCGAATCTGTTAACAGTGTCCTGAAATGCATTAAGGATAGGATTGGTACTTATTTTTTGATCAAGAGCAAGATATGTGTCGTCGCAAAATCTATTGAAAAGTTTTTCTTTATCATGTTCATGAAATGTGTCTACGATCTCATCAGCAATTCTCACAAATCCATAAATTGCGTAAATAGATTTATGAAATTTTGAATCAAGCATGTGAATTCCCAACGAGAAGGAAGTGCTGTATCTTCTCGTAAGCGACCTGCTGAATTCATAACTTATCTGATCATATAGTTCCATGTTCCTCCAATATTCTTTCTGTTACGAGTTTCGAAGAAATAACTACCATTGGTAACCCTGTTCCTGGTGTAGTTGATGCACCTACATAGTATAGGTTTTTGAATATTTCATCTTTATTGGAAGGTCTGAATCCGCCAACTTGCGAAAGTCCATGTGCCAGACCTAAACCACTTCCGCGATATAAGTTAAATTTTTCTTCCCAGTCAATAGGGTTCAGAATAATTCTTGCAAGAGTATTTGCTTTCAGGTCAATATTAATCCGTGTAGAAAGATCTGAAATTATTGTATCAGCCAAAGCCTCACTGTCCGACCAGTCTGATTTATGTCTCAGATCGGGAACAGGGCAGAGTATGAATAAATTCTCACATCCTTCCGGCGCTGATGCAGGATTACTTTTGCTGCTCACATTAACGTAATAGTACGGTTTTTCAGGACTTGTTGATGCGGTGAAAATATTGTCAGCGTAATCTTTGAAATTACTTCCAAGAAAATAGTTGTGATGGATCAGGTTTTCAGTTTTTCCTTTTATACCAAGATAAATTGTAAATGGCGCTAATGTCCACTTCATATCATCTAGCTTTTTTGCCGTATATTTTTCCCGCTTCAGGATCTTGCCCCGAAATGAAGCTGCATCACTATTGCAGATGTACAGATCTGCAGACCACGATTTATTATTGTTATCCTTGAATGACTGAATTTTATTTTCTGAAATTTCTACACCTGTAATTTCAGTGTTATAGTGAAAGCGTACATTTCTCTTCTTCAGAATCTCAACAATGGTTTCAGTGATCTGATACATGCCGCCTTTCACATTCCAGTAGCCATCGTGCTCGAGTTCGGTATAATTTAACAAACTATATACAGCAGGAGTTTTGAATGGTGTATCGCCAAGAAAAAATGCAACGAGAGAAAAGATCACTTTAGCTTCCTGAGATGTAAATGTTTTGTCAAGTTCATCCCACATCGACCTGAACATTTTCGGACTATGTTTTAACGGAACGCGTGTTAACTGCATTAAATAGTCAAGCTTTGATTTAAAATTACGGCGGATAACAATGTTCTCTGTATCATGAAACATTGTTTTTGCTGATCCAATATACGCCTTAAGTTTATTTGAGAAGTCTGTTTCTAATCCGTCAAATTCTTTCGCTAACTTTTCAATGTCCTTATAAATTAAAAATGGTTTTTGTCTGTGAGAAAAATTTACTGAATAAACAGGATTCAGTTCTTCGATTTCAAAAGGCATTTTTATGCCTATAGAATCAAAGAGTTCTTTGAATTCATAGCTCATGCTGAAAAAAGATGGGCCCATGTCGAATGTAAATCCGTCTTTTTCTAAAGTATTTAATCGTCCACCGGCCTGATGATATTTCTCTACTATGTCTATATCGTAACCTTGATATGACAAGCGGAGAGCAGTAGCCAGACTTCCCAACCCTGAACCGATCAATAATACTTTTTTCCCCATAATTAATTGATAAGAAGTGATAACAAATCAGGTAGATAAAAGTTCAGGAATACTTCTAAAATAAATGATTCAATATTAAAGTTTTGGAAATTAATAACGAGTTAGTCGACCTGTTTTCTAAAGTGCTTTTTATTGAATAAAAGCAATCCGAATTCTTCGCCTTCTTCTTTACCCATTTTTTTATGATGAACCTTATGGGCTTTTCTCATTGCCTGAAAATAAGAGTTGTCGATCTTGTCTAAAAATTTACCACGGCGATGAATAAAAACATCATGTAGTAAAAAGTACGTAAAGCCATAAGCAGTCACTCCAACACCCATCCAGAAACGGTAGTCAAGATTTTCGAATCCAAAGTACATAAGTACCATAGCTATGCTGGCATAGAAAAGGAAAAAGAAGTCGTTCAGTTCAAAAGGTCCTTTATGAGGTTTGTGATGGGATTCATGTAAAACCCACAAAAAACCATGCATAACATATTTATGAGTAGTCCAGGCAACACCTTCCATTGCTAAAAAAGTCCCAATAAAGGCAAGTATGTTAATTATAGTACCGGATTCCATTTTGCGAAATTAATCAATTAATGCATTAATAGTGAATTGTATATAAATCTTTAACAAATGAATTCCTTGTTTGTTTTGTAAAGAAGTTCTGGAAGAAAAGGGAATTCAGATATCAGGACTCTGAAACCTGATTTTTGTGTTGTTGATTAGTTAGATTTTATCAGGAGAAAGTTGGATTTTCCCGCAAAATGCATACTTTTAAAAACTATTCGCTCCTCTAAATGTTTGGGTTTCATTGTGTTTTTTGTTGAGATTGTTTAGAAGCACAAGTATTGTCAAACTTAACAGGCGGCAATAAATAATTCAGCGTTTTGAATAAGAAATATGTCACAGTTAAAAAGCAAATTTGAAAAGGATGGTTTCCTTGTAATGAAGGATTTTTACTCTGCAGATCAGTGCAATGCTTTGATCAGACGAGCGAATGAAATTTCAAATCATTATGAATTCAATGGAGGAGGTTCTGTCTTTCAAACAACAGATCAATCTAGAACAACAGATGAATATTTTTTAGAAAGCGGAAATAATATTTCTTTCTTTTTTGAAAAGGATGCATTTGATAAAAGCGGAAAATTAATAAACAGTGTTGAAAAATCTTTCAATAAGATCGGACATGCCTTGCATGATCTTGATGATACCTTCAATGAGTTTTCAAGGTCAACAAAACTAAAAGATCTTTCAACTGAATTGGGTTATGGCAATCACCATTTGATTCAGTCGATGTTCATATTCAAACATGCAAAGATCGGTGGAGTAGTAGATGTCCACCAGGATTCAACTTTCTTATATACAGTACCGGATTCATGTATTGGTTATTGGTTTGCATTGGAGGATGCAACGATCGATAATGGATGCTTGTGGGCAAAACCCGGCGGACATAATACAACATTACGCTCCAGATTTAAACGTAAACCCGGCGGCGGAACAGAAATGGAAATTTTAAATGATGCACCTTTTTCACTCGAAGGTATGATTCCACTTGAAGTAAAAAAAGGAACGTGCATTGTCCTGCATGGTTTGCTACCACACTATAGTCTACCCAACACAAGTGGTAAAGCCCGGCCTGCATACTCGATCCACACAATCGACCCTAATATGTACTACCCTGAAGATAATTGGTTACAAAGGAATGGAACAGATCTTCGAGGATTTTGAGTTGCCGGCATCCAATCTTAAAATGATATTTATTTATATAGCAAGAGAATACTTCGCCTAGAAAAATAATTTCGAAAACTGTACTGTACACTCTCTGCTCACTCTCTCGCACTGTTCACTCTCTGTTCACTCAAACTCTCACTCTCTCGCACTGTTCACTCTCTGCTCTCTCACACTGCTCACTCTCTCGCACTATTCACTCTCTGTTCACTCACACTCTCACTCTCTCGCACTGTTCACTCTCTGCTCTCTCACACTGCTCACTCTCTCGCACTGCTCACTCTCTGCTCACTCACACTGCTCACTCACACTGAATAGCGTGGTCTCACCAGGAATCGAACCTGGATCTGAGGTTTCGGAAACCTATATATTATCCGTTATACTATGAGACCAGTTATACTAATATAATTTAAAGGAAGTGTTTTACTTCGCCCGGAAATAAATATTTACCGGCGCACCGATGAAATCGAATCTTTCACGTAATTTGTTTTCCAGAAAACGGGCATACGATTCATTTACATACTGCGGCAGGTTACAGAAAAATGCAAACTGCGGCGTATGTGTTGGGAGCTGTGTTACGTATTTTATTTTTACATACTTACCTTTTACAGTTCCCGGCGGGTAACGTTCTATCAATGGTAAAAAGAAGTCGTTCAATTCTGAAGTCTTGATTTTTTTTGCACGATTTTCATATACCTGAACTGCAACTTCCAAGGCTCTGTGTACACGCTGCTTTTCATGAACAGATGTAAACAGGATTGGAATGTCAGTCCATGGCGCAGTCTTCGCAAGAATTTTATCTGTATATTCTTTTGTCGACAAACTTGTTTTCTCTTCAACAAGATCCCATTTATTGATAATGAAAACAACTCCTTTATTATTTTTTTCAATCAACCTGAAGATTGCAAGATCTTGCGCATTCAGTCCTTGTGTAGCATCGATCATGAGCAGACATACATCAGCTTCTTCAATTGCACGGATAGAACGAAGAACAGAATAAAATTCAAGATCTTCTTTCACTCTGGCTTTTCTTCTTACTCCTGCAGTATCAACAAGAACGAAATCATGTCCGTATTTGGAATAACGTTGATGTACCGGATCACGTGTTGTTCCTGCCATCGGAGTAACGATACTTCTGTTCTCACCGATAAGCATATTGAGCAACGACGACTTTCCAACATTTGGTTGTCCTATGATAGCGAAACGAGGCAAGCCTTCTGTTTCATCAACGAATTCTTTTGGTAATACCTCAACTAATGCATCAAGCAATTCACCGGTACCGCTTCCGTTAATAGAAGAGATACAATAAGGATCACCCAATCCGAATTTATAGAACACTGCTGACTGAGCAATCCGTTGTGGATTGTCAACTTTGTTTGCAACGACAAAACATTTCTTTCCACTCTTGCGAATCATTTTTGCAACAGCATCATCAAGATCAGTAATTCCCGATTCAACATCAACGACGAATAAAAGAATATCAGCTTCTTCCACAGCAAACATTACCTGCTCGCGGATCATATCTTCAAATTCATCGTCAGATCCACGGACATATCCGCCGGTGTCGATCACAGAAAACTGTTTACCGATCCACTCCGCATGGCCATAATGACGGTCACGGGTAACACCACTTTGTTCGTCTACAATGGCAGACCGGGTTTCGGTCAAACGATTAAATAACGTCGATTTTCCGACATTTGGCCTTCCTACTATTCCTACAATTGTTGACATTTTCGTAATTCTTTATTCAGCCAATCGCTAAAACACTCTAAACTAAACACTTAGCTGAACGGTATGCTTTTACTGATTTAGGCGCGAAGGTAACCTATTTAGGGATATGACTCAAGTCAAATCTTGAATGGAAAAAATGCTGAAATTTTGATGTAAGGAGTAAGATTTAAAAGCAAATGTGAAAATTGTAGTGAATCAGAAAATCAATCCGATGATTGGTAAAAACAAAAAAGGGCCGCAATTGCAGCCCTTTAATTTGCGATTCCTTTGTGTGGGTTATCGCAGTACCAAATCCCCAATGAAGGTATTCAGTATTACATTGAATGTGTATGTGAAGACTGTGGGTCAGCCACAATTACGAATGCAATATAAAATTAAAGTGTGAATGTTTTTTATTTCGAAAAAAAAATCTATTCAAAAAATATTTAGTGTGTAAAAATTTCAACAACATTATAGTTGTCAAAAATTAGTTATGGCTTAAACATGATTACTTCTGAGTTTGCGATCAGATAAAAAATTTCTGCTTCATATTTTGTCATATTGAAACCGCCGGTAAAAACTCCAAAGCCCGGCAAGATCATCTGATCAGATCTGTATACAAAGCATGGAAGACGTAGCGATTGACGTGCTGATTCAAGTGTGAATACCGGATGAACATGACCACAGAAAGAAAATACACTGTGATCCGGTTCTTCATTCGGAAAATGACAAAACCTGAAATCTCCTTCTTTCATTTCTCCTGAAACAGGATTGATTCCATGATCAATAAATTCCTGTTTAGATATAAGGTCATGATTACCCAGTATAAGTATCATTTCTACACGTGAGTGCGTCTTTCTCCAGGAAGTAAATAAATGCCATTCAATATTCATTCGGTGATGAAAAAGATCGCCAAGGAAAATAATTCTTTCACAATTAAATTTCTCGATCAGGTGATCAAGTCGAATGAAATTTTCATTAATAGCTCCTGTCGGAATTGCAATTCCTTCTTTCCTGAAATGAGAAATTTTCCCCAGATGAACATCGCTTATCAGCAGAGTGTTTTTTTCTTTCCACCAGATTGCTTTTTCCGGCAGCAAATGAAATTTATTATTTTTTATTTCAACTATCTCCACCATACTGCCTGATCATTTTTTTAACTCTGTCTTCAAGTTTTTCCGAAGTAAGTTGTTCTCTTAATCGGTCTACTAAGATCGGAAAAGCAAATGGACTTGGCTTTTCGGGATTTTGAAAAATATAATTTTGCGAGCTTATACGTTCTAATGCGCGTCTGAGTCGTTGTTCTTCAAGCTGAAAATCTAAAACCTCCTGATATGCCTGTCTTATAAAAAGATTATTCTTTTCATAATCACGGAGTACTTCATACAATAGGGAAGAAGATGCCTGCAAGTGTTTTGTCTTTACCTGCTTTCCCGGAAATCCATTAAATACCATTCCGGAGATAGAAGCGATCTCACGAAACTTTCGTTTTGCCATCTCTGTTGAGTTCATACTTTTTTGAATATCATCAAGCAATCCCAACGTTGTAAAAAGATCATTTTCTTCAAGTAATTCCTTTATGTCAATAAATGTATCACTAAGCAATTCAAATCCGTAATCATTCATAGCAATGGAAAAACTGATCTTGTGAAAAAGGCTTATTCGATAGGCAAGCAATGCTGCCATTCCTTCATGTACAAGTCTTCCTTCAAAAGGAAAAAAGAAAATGTGGTATCCTTCTCTTGATTTGATCATTTCAATCAGAAATTCTGATTCGGAAGGAATGGAAGAGCGTTCTTGCTGAACTTTAAGAAGTGGTTCTATCTTTAAAATTTCCGGCTCGTTTCTTTTGTTCTCTTTTACGTCTGAAAGAATTTCTCTGATATATGCAGATAGTTGTGACGATAATGGCATTCTTCCTCCCAACCATTGAGGTACAATTCCTTTTTTGTTTTCAGATTTTCTTACAGTAACGGTCATCTCTCTGATCCGGAGAAATTCTACGCTGATTCCCGAAAACCAAAAAATATCTTCGGGCTTTAATCGGCTGATAAAGGATTCTTCTATGGATCCAAGATATTTGCCATGCTGAAATTTCACTCTTAAACTTGCATCTGATACAATTGTTCCCATGCTTAACCGATGCCTCATAGCAATTTTTCTTTCCTTGACTTTAAAAATCCCATCTTCAATTTCGACTTTTTTGAATTCATCATATGCAAGTAAAGATGCGCTTCCTCTTGTAATATATCCTAAGATCCATTCCCATTCTGTTCGTTCAAGAAACTGGAAAGAATAAACATTTTTAATTTCGTCAAACAGTTCAGCTTCTTTGAAGCCGTCGCCGGTTGCCAAAGTAACAAGCCACTGTGCTAATACATCAAAAGCATTCATGACCGGCACGCGCGATTCAATTAATTTATGAATGACTCCTTCACGCAAGGCTACAGCTTCGATCAGTTCCAGTGAGTGTGTTGGAGTGAAATAAATAATACTCGGTTGTCCGGGCTGATGACCGCTTCTGCCTGCACGCTGAATGAAACGTGATACACTCTTCGGACTTCCGACTTGTATCACACATTCGACCGGACGAAAATCTACACCGAGATCAAGACTGGAAGTACAGATCACCAGTTGCAATTTACCTGTATGCAAAGCTTCTTCAACCCAGTTTCTCATTTCTCTGTCAATGGATCCATGATGTAAAGCCATGATACCTGCGAAGTCCGGATATTTTTCAAGAATGGTACGATACCAGATCTCTGTCTGCGAACGGGTATTTGTAAAAAGCAGAGTAGTCTTGTAATTTTTTACAACAGCAACAACTTTGTCGATTAAATTAATCCCAAGATGTCCGGCCCATGGTAATGTTTCTACTTTATCAGGAAGAATACTGACAATAGAAATTTTCTTTTCTTCATTCGCTCTAATGATTATTTTATTAGATACAGGATAATTCATTCCTAACAAAACATCCGATGCTTGTTCCAGATTTCCGATGGTTGCGGAAATCCCCCAGATCTGGAACTGAAGTTTTTTAAGTCGTGAAAGCGCAAGTTCAGTTTGTGTCCCTCGTTTACTTCCCAGAAGTTCATGCCATTCATCAGCAACAACAACTTTCAGGTTTGCAAATATTTTTTGCGTTTCTTTTTGCGTAAACAGCAAATGCAGACTTTCGGGAGTAATGATCAACGCTTCAGGCATCAGTTTTTTCTGACTCGCTTTTTCTTTTTGTGCAGTGTCGCCGGTTCGGATTCCGATTTTCCATGGCATCCCAATCTGATCGCATGCATCCTGTAAATTTCTCTGAATGTCTTTTGCTAATGCTCTCAATGGAGTAATCCAGATAACTTGTAATCCTTTTTGTTCTGCCTTGGGAAGTTTTTGCCATTCATCAAAATATTTAACCATGATCGGAAACCACAGTGCATAGGTTTTCCCGCTTCCGGTTGGTGCATTGAGGATTCCACTTTTACCTTCTATGAATGCATCAAGAGTTTCTTTCTGGAAGTTTGCCATCTTCCATTTTTTCTCCCGAAGCCACTTTTTTATTCTTTCTTCTCCGGTGAGATTCATAAAATTTCTGCTTGCTTCAAAAGTGTCTGTAGATTTTCAAGGGTGTCCGCTTCTTCAGCAGGCTTATCTTTTCTCCATCTTAAGATTCTGGGAAATCGAACTGCTATTCCTGATTTATGTCGTGACGATGCATTGATTCCTTCAAATCCGATTTCAAAAACCAGTTCAGCCTTTACTGTTCTGACCGGACCAAATTTCTCTAAAGTATTTTGTTTAATAAATCTGTCGACCTGAGTGATCTCTTCATCTGTTAATCCTGAATAAGCTTTAGCAAAGGGCACAAGTTTATTTTCTGACCACACAGCAAAGGTGTAATCGGTGTAAAGTTCAGCTCGGCGGCCATGACCTTTTTGTGCATAGATTAAAACTGCATCGACAGACAATGGATCGATCTTCCATTTCCACCAATCGCCTTTTTTTCTGCCTGTCTGATAAGTTGCGGATTTTCGTTTGATCATGAATCCTTCCGCTGCATTCAGTCGTGATTGGCTATGTAATTCTTTTAATTCATTCCAATGTGAAAATTGCAGTAACGGTGAAAGATGAAAATACTTTGCATCTTTTTTATCTGTATGTAATTGCTCTAACAATTGTCTTCTCTCAGATTGCGGCAATGTTCTGACATCTTTATGTTCTGATTCAAGGATGTCGTAAACAATAAAAGCAACCGGAGCATCAGCCATGATTTTCTTTGTAATATTTTTTCTTCCGATCCTCGTTTGAAGTAAATTGAAAGGAAGTGGACGATCATCAGCATATGAAACAATTTCTCCATCTAAGACTGTTCCATTTTCAAGAGTGTCTTTGAGAAAATGCAACTCCGGAAATTTGTCTGTTGCAAGTTCTTCACCTCTTGTCCAGATAAATAATTCGTCATTTCTTTTAATGATCTGTGATCGTATCCCATCCCATTTCCATTCTGCAGTCCATTCATTGGCATTTCCTAATTCTTCCGGACCATTTTCAATTGGGTATGCTAAATAATATGGATATGGTCGTGAAAAATCAATCATGGTCTCATCACCTGTTAATTCTGAAAATGTGACAGACTGCGGATCCCAGTTTCCCATAAGTTTATGAGAGATCATTCCGGGCTCTACATTTGCCAGGTCAGCCAAGGCACGAACGATCAATGTTTGTGAAACACCGATCCTGAAACTTCCCATGATCACTTTGTTAAAAACAAAAATTTCGTATCGGGTAAGTTCTTTCCAGCTTTGTTTAATGAACTCTTTCTTTTCTTCGTCTGATTTATTTTTGATTGATAAAAGCAATTCAAACCAATATGCTAATGAGTTTGAATTTTTTGTTTCTGTGTATTGCGGGATTATCAATGAAACCGTTTCACCCAGATCACCGACTGAATTATAACTTTCTGCAAAAAGCCATTCCGGAATTCCGGATTCTTCTTTTGCACATTCTCTTAAAAGCGCACTTTTGATTTTGAAAGAAGGTCTTCTGCCGGTGAATAGAGCTAATGCCCAGATCTTATCTTTTTCATCTGCTGTTTCGAAATAACTTTTTATTGCAACAAGTTTTTCAATCGTCTTATTGGTGCGGTCTAAGGAAAGGAATAAATTTGCAAAATCTCTCATACGTTTTCCTGAAACTGTTCCTGATCTTTTTCTTCTGTTGAACCATACATTGTTGACACTTCTGCAGCAGTGATTCCATTTTCATTCAGCCATTTTGAAAAAACGTCTGTTGACCCATGGGTAACGAAAACACTTTCAGCACCACATTCTTTTACTGCTTTGTTTAATTCATTCCAGTCTGCATGATCACTTAAAATAAATCCTCTGTCGATTGCTCTTCTGTTCTTTGCGCCTCTTACTGCCATCCATCCTGAACAGTATCCGATACTATAAGGTGTAAATTTTTTCAGCCATGGTGTATTATCTGCCGAAGGTGGAGCAACTACAAGGGACTTTTGAAAAAGTTTTTTGTCCATTTCTTTTGTTACAAGAGTGAGTTCAGGTAAATTGTATCCGGCTTTGCGCAAAGTTTCATTTACAGTATAAATAGCACCGTGTGCATAGATTGGTTCATCGGGTAAATTCAGATTGTGAAGAATTCGTTGCATTTTGCCTAGTGAGTATCCCATCAGAATACTTGTCTTGCCATTGGATTTATTCAAAGAAATCCATTCTTCTATTTCACTGAATACCTCTTGTTGTGGCTTCCATTTATAAATTGGTAAGCCAAACGTTGACTCGGTGATGAAAGTATTGCAACGAACACTTTCAAATGGCATGCAGAATTTGTCGTCTTCAAGTTTATAATCGCCCGAAGCAACCCATACATCACCTTTGTGTTCAACGCGGATCTGTGCGGACCCGATGATATGTCCTGCCGGATGTAGTGTGATCTTGACTCCATTGATAAAAATCGGTTCATTATATTCAACAGTTTGCAGGGAAATATCTGCACCCAGCCGTAATCGGAGAATTGGTTCACTTTCTCTATGGGCTAAGTAATGTTTGCATCCACTCCGTGCATGGTCACTATGCGCATGTGTAATGATTGCCCTGTCGACAGGTTGCCATGGATCAATGTGAATGTCGGCTGCTGCACAGTAAATACTTTTTCCTGTAAATTGTAATAAAGACATGATCTGAGTAATGCAAATAGTGTAGCATTATTAAAGTGTCATAGAATTAACAATTGAAAGTGAAAAAAGTTGTTTTTTGGGGGAATTAATTACTCAAGGTTTCTGGATTTTTGTAGATTTGCATTTCTAATTTATATTTGAGAGGTTATTGTAAAATCGTTAAGCATGATAAAAATTCCTGTAAGAAAAACAATTCCGATTTTCTTTTTGATTTTGTTGATCGCTTTTTCGAATCAACTGATTGGTTCTGAAAAATCAAAAACAATAATAATAAAGACTGCAATTTATTGTGATCATTGCAAAGAGTGTGAAAGTTGTGGTGGAAAGATTCAACGCGATCTGTCATTTGACAAAGGAATATTACAAGTAGATCTTGATGAAAAAGAGATGACAATTACTGTGAAATACAATCCTTCTAAAACAAATCCTGATGAAATCCGAAAAAGGATTTCAATGTATGGCTTCGATGCAGATTCAGTAAAGGCAGACGCCGGTGCAGTGGCTAAACTGGATGATTGTTGTTTAAAGAAGTAGAATTCTCTATCATAGTATTTAGCTTGAACTTTCCCTGATAATTTCATGATCCTTAAAGATGTTTTAGTTATGCAAATGAATAGATTTATCTTTTTATTTTTTGGACTGGCTATACCTGTCCTGATTAATTTTAATATTTGCTTTTCGCAGACACCTGGTTGGGAATGGGCAAAATCTCTTGATGTTCCGCAAGGAGTAAATTATTCTTCTTCCGGCAGAGTAATTAAATCAGATGCAATGGATAATTTATATGTGTCCGGTAATTTTTATGGAACCATTGACTTTGATCCGGGACCTGATACATCATATCTCACATCAATTGGAGAGTTTGATGTTTTTATTGCTAAATATGATCAGTCAGGAAATTTTGTCTGGGTAAAATCAATCGCTTATTCAGGAATTAACTATATCGATTGTTTGTCATTTGATTTCGATGCTTCTGATAATATTTATCTCACTGGTTATTTTCGCGGCAGAATTGACTTTGATCCTGACACGACTACCTATACAATGTTTTCCGCTATTCAGGATATGTATATTTTAAAAATGGATTCGTCCGGTAGTTATAAATGGGCAAAACAAATAAGTGGCAATGGTCAATTTAGTGAAGCAAAATCAATTGCAATTGACGCTGCAAGTAACATTTATTTAACAGGGAATTTTGAAGGAACATGTGATTTTGATCCCGGGACAGGAATTTATAATTTAACTTCATCTTCAAGTTATAATTCATTCATTTTGAAAATCGATTCATCCGGATCGTTTATCTGGGCAAAGTCTTTCGATGGTACTGCTAGTGTCAGTTCAGGCAAATCTGTTTCTATTGATGATTCGGGTAACGTATATACCTCTGGAGTATTTTTTAATACTATAGATTTCGACCCTGGTCAGCTATCATTTCCTTTAACATCATTAGGAAATTCTGATATTTTTATTTCAAAGTTAGATTCTGCCGGAAATTTTATCTGGGCAAAATCAGTTGGTGGTACTAACCTTGATGAGAATACAGATATGGTCACAGATGCATATGGGAATATTTATCTGACTGGTTATTTTATGGGAGTTTCTGATTTTGATCCCGGACCAGTCGTGTATAATCTTACCTCTGCAGGTAGTCAGGATCTTTTTGTCCTGAAATTAAATGCACTTGGAAATTTTCAATGGGCAAATGGGATTGGCGGCACTTTTCCGGACAAAGGAATGTCGATAGAAGTTGACAATATCGGTTGTGTTTATACTACCGGATTTTTTATAGGTTCTGTAGATTTTGATTATGGTCCTGGCAATTATGTTATTTCAGGTTCTCCTTCTGCACCTGATTTTTTTGTATTAAAACTTCTTCCCGGAGGAAATTTTGATTGGGTAAAATCATCTTCAGGTAGTGCAGCAGCAGTTGGGAATGATTTAAATTTAAATTCTTCAAACCTTATAAATTTACTTGCTGAGTTTTCCGGTACTTCATTAATTTTAGATGCCTATACGCTGAATAATGCATTTGCAAATGGAAATATAATGTTTCTTGCACAACTTAATAACACTACCGGAGTTGACTTTATTTCAGAAAATAAATCTGTTCTGATTTATCCAAATCCTGCTGACAAATTTATAAACATCAATGTCCCCGATAGTAATAAACCTTCTGTTGTTAGAATTTATAATTTGACAGGAAAAATAATTTTCGAATCAATATGCAATTCCGGCTCTTTTAATTTAGAAATTTCTGATCTTACTTCAGGTATTTACATCATTGAAATAGAAGTCGATTTTAAGAAAATACAAAAGAAACTTGTTGTTAATTAATAGTCGTTTATTATTTGAAGTTTTAATTTTCGGAGCAATTGAACTGAAATTGTAGCTAATTAGTGTCAGTTTTTTTTATGCATGTTATATCAATCATTAGAATATCAATATTTTTCTTAATAATTTGTTAAAAGCTCTTAAGTTCTATTGAAAATCGGAAAAGAGTAATTACTTTACCGTTATAAAATTCAACACGATGAACAGAAAACTACTACTGGTCGGGATTGCTTCATTAGCAATTGCTATACCTGTAACCTTAAATTCTATGACAACTGATTCGGAACTATCGTCACCTGTCGAAGAAACTGCGAAGACAGAAAATATTCTCACACCAAAATGGACGGGAAATTATGGTGGTATTCCGCCACTCGATAAAGTAAAAGTTGCCGACTTCAAGCCGGCACTTGAAATGGCAATGAATGAAAAATTAGCTGAGATAGAAAAGATCGCTAACAATCCTGAGCCAGCTTCATTTGAAAACACTATTGCTGCATTAGAACGTAGCGGACAAATGTACGACCGGGTTATAACGATGTTTGGTATCTGGAGTACTTCTATGAACGATGAAGATTTTCAAAAAGTAGATACAGAAATGGCTCCTAAGCTTTCTGAATTTGATGATAAGATCGTTCAGAATGAAAAATTATTTAAACGAATTGAACAGGTTTACAATACAAGAGAAACCGGTAATCTGACTCCTGAGCAACAACGTTTAGTATGGAGCGATTATACATACTTTGTTAGTGCAGGAGCTAAACTTTCCGGTGATGCGAAACAAAAAATGTCGAAGATCAATCAGGATCTTGCATCATTGTTTACAAAGTTCGGACAAAATCTTTTAGCTGATGAGTCGAATGGAATGGTAGAAATAAAATCAGAAGCAGATCTTGCAGGATTATCTCCTTCAATGAAAAACGGATATGCTAATGCAGCCAAAGACAGAAAACTGGATGGATCATGGGTGATCTCAAATACACGTTCATCTGTTGAACCATTTTTAACTTATTCAGAAAATCGTGCTTTGCGTGAAAAGGTATGGCAGATGTTTGTTAACCGTGGTGACAATGGAGATGATCATGATAACAATAAAATTATCACACAGATATTAAACCTGAGAAAAGAACGCGCAAAACTTCTGGGATTTAAAAATCACGCAGAGTGGAGATTGCAGAACTCAATGGCAAAAACACCGCAGAAGGCTATGGAACTGATGGAGTCAGTATGGCCTGCAGCTATTGCAAGAGTGAAAGAAGAAGTAGCAGATATGCAGGCAATGGCTGATAAAGAAGGAGCGAAGATAAAGATCGAGCCATGGGATTATCGTTTTTATGCAGAGAAAGTCCGTAAAGAAAAATACGATCTCGATCAGAATGAAGTAAAGGAATATTTGCAATTAGAAAAATTACGCGAAGGAATGTTCTGGGTAGCGGGAGAGTTGTTTAATTTTTCATTCACACCATTAAGTAACATTCCTGTATATCATGCTGACGTAAAAGTCTGGGAAGTAAAAGACAAAACATCAGGAAAACATATCGGTCTATGGTACTTTGATCCGTATGCAAGAAAAGGAAAACGCTCAGGTGCATGGATGAATGCATACAGAAATCAGAAGCGAATGGAAGGAAATATTACAACGATCGTTTCCAATAATTCTAATTTCATAAAAGGAAATGCAAACGAACCTGTATTGATCTCTTGGGATGATGCAAGTACTTTGTTCCATGAATTCGGTCATGCATTACACGGTCTTGCATCGAATGTAACCTACCCGACATTGTCAGGAACAAATGTAGTTCGTGATTACGTTGAGTTTCCATCGCAATTACTGGAGCATTGGTTAGGTACTCCGGAAGTTCTGAACAAATTCGCTATCCATTACAAAACCGGAACACCAATTCCGAAAGCACTTGTTGATCGCATTGAAAAAGCATCGACATTCAACGAAGGTTTTGCAACAACAGAATTTTTATCAAGTGCGTTGGTCGATATGAAACTTCACACAAGTGATCAGGACAATATCGATCCCGATAAATTTGAAAAAGACATGCTGAAAGAACTGAACATGCCGTCAGAAATTGTAATGCGTCACCGCACACCACAATTTGCGCACATCTTCAGTTCAGATTCATACTCTGCAGGATATTACAGTTACCTATGGGCTGATGTATTAACAGCAGATGCCTACAGTGCATTCACCGAAGCCGGCGGACCGTACGACAAAGCAGTTGCAGCAAGTCTGAACAAAAACATTTTCTCAGTTGGAAATACAATTGATCCTGAAATAGGGTTCAAAACTTTCAGAGGAAGAAATGCGGATACGAAGGCATTGATGAAGAAGAGAGGGTTTCCTGTGAAATAATTTTGTCAATTTTGATCTTATGGTTTTAAATAAAAACGCGCTTCAAATTGGAGCGCGTTTTTTTTGGCGAGATTGATATTCATGTCTGTCTTCTCATAAGATACGTAAAAAAAGAAGTTTGAGAAAAGGCCTGAATAGTCTTATAGAAATAACTGCAAATATTTTCTTTAGTTAACTTTACCTGACTCCAGACATCAATCACCACCGTTAATTCTGCATTGGCGGAAATTTGATAGTTATGAATTAATTTAATATTTAGTTTTCCAATTGTTAAGTGAGAAATTTTATCTATTGTCATTGTAAGTTTAATTGAATTCCGGCTCTAACTTCACCTATGAAAAAAAGATACTATCTTTTAAAAACTTCCATTGGTATATTCTTTCTCATAAGTTTAGTGAGTTTAACTAATCCGGTATTGCCGCCGGTTCCTTATGATTATGAGAGTCTGAATCTGCCTTCTCATATGAGCGCATTTGATGTTACATCGCAAGATAATACACCCTCAAACAACCCGATATCGGATGACGGCGCTACACTGGGAAGAGTATTATTCTATGATAAAAATTTAAGTCGTAACAATACAGTCTCCTGCGGGTCATGTCATCAACAGGAACATGCTTTTTCCGATACATCATCGATGAGTGTTGGATTTCATGGTGACTTTACCCGCAGAAATTCCATGTCATTGGTGAATAGCAGATGGTTTTCCGGAGGACAAATGTTCTGGGATACCAGAGGAAACACATTAGAACAAGCAGTGTTAATGCCAATTCAGGATACAATTGAAATGGGGTTAACTCTTTTGCAACTTGTGCAGGTCGTTCAGCAACAACCATATTATTCGCAATTATTTTCTAATGCATTTGGCGACACTGCGGTCACGACATTAAGAATCGGACAGGCTTTAGCACAATTTGTCCGTAGTATTATCAGTTATTCAAGTAAGTATGATATTGGAAGGGCTCAGGAGTTTTCCCCAACTAATCCTTTTTCGAATTTCACACCAGGTGAAAATGAAGGGAAGCAAATTTTCTTTTCGACTTCTGATTTTGGCGGCGGTGATTGTTTTGTTTGCCATAGAACAGATGCGTTTACAGGGGGACCGTTATTGACAAACAATGGACTTGATGCTATTTCTACAATTGATTCAGGAGCATTTGAAGTAACTGGAAGTCTGGGAGACATTGGTAAATTCAAAACACCAACTTTACGCAATATAGCATTGACCGCTCCATATATGCACGACGGTCGATTTAATTCACTTTTTCAGGTTATCGATTTTTATAGCACAAATATTCAATTGCACAGGAATTTGACTGCGGGTTTAATAGTTGCGGACAGCATAACCGGTGCATTAAGTCCAAAACGTTTTGACTTTACTCCGTCGCAAATTATGGCTCTGGTGGATTTTTTAAATACACTTTCTGATTATTCTATCCTGACAGAAGTAAAATGGAGTGATCCTTTTATAATTCCAACCTCAGTTCCTGACGTGAATGAACTTCAACTCGCAATCTATCCGAATCCATGTGCAAATTATTTTTCTGTGTATGCTGACGGAATACTCCAGGACAGAATTGTTGATTTAGAAATAACTGATGTAAAAGGGAAAACGCTGTTTTCTCAAAAAGTTTTTTTAACCGAAAAGAAATTAATTTCTATTTCAGATTTTCCTGACGGGGTTTATTTTGTAATAATAAAAATAGATGGAAAAAGGGTTACAAAGAAACTAGTGAAAGGATTTTAATCCGAAAAATGCAAATTGATCTGGTCAGGTCGTAAAAACTTTATCTTCTAAACAGATCACACCAACAAATAACAAACAACTAGATTCTCTTTTCGTAAATTTCAGGATTATTTAGTGTTATTAAGAAAATCAATTCATTTAAAAAAATCATTTCATAGTTTTATGAAAATTTCTTTTGTAAGTTTATAGGTGGGAATGTAAAAGTCCGGAAAGTAATTTCAAGTAAAACTTTATATGAAGAAGGATTTTAACTATTATGGTGGCATTTTGATTGTATCAAAATAATTTTTTATATTGATCAAATGTTAGTTGCTTGCAAATATTTAAATCATGAAAAAAAATCTGTTGTTGCTCATTTTATTTTTTGTTATTAAATCAAACCTCTATTCACAGTGGAGTGGTTTAACCCGTCAATCCGACTCTGTTTTTGAAATTGTCTTCTCAAAATATGGTGAATATGGTACTAGTGATTACCAAATGAGTGCTGAAAAAAGGTTGATGCCAAATTTTGATATAGATCGAATAAGTAAAATCTCCACTATTACAAGCGAGATGACTTTCGAGGATAGTATTTATTATTGGAAATGGGATTCTACTGCTTCATTTATATATGATCAAAAAACTGTTGACATTATTGTCGATACAATTAATTACAATATAACCGCTGTAAAGAAATTATGGAATGGTGTTTCATGGGACAATTCTTCTAGATCGAATTATAATTACGATTCACTTTGGAGAGTAACCCGTGTCCAAATCGATATATGGAGTAACGGAACATGGATTGAAAATTCGCTCGAACTTAAAACCTACGATACTTTTGGAAATAGAGTTTCTTTAATAACACAAAATTGGGATGGTACTTCTTGGGTAAGTGCTACCAAACGCAATAGTTATTTTGACTCTGTAAACGTACCTCTTGGTGACTTATATCAAGTGTGGCAAAACAATGCCTGGGAAAACGACACAAGGACAAGTAGAGGCTATGATGCAAATGGTAATATGATTAGTTTTCTTTCTGAGGTATGGGATAATACAACTTGGATCAATCGATTTTTAGATTCCCTGACTTATTCTCCTACTGATAAATTGTTAACTAGAACCACTTCCGTATGGTCAACTAACGTATGGGAATATTCATGGAGCAATAATTTTTCTTATGATATAAATGGAATTTTGATGAGCGAGACCAGTGATACCTGGTGGAATGGTTCATGGTTTGATAATTGGCGTAAATACTATGTCTTTGATTCGAGGGGTAATTTGACGGATGATTTAATGCAGTATTGGCAGAATAATGCATGGGAAAATTTTAGACGTTCAAGAATGGAATATGATTCTTTGAATAATCGAACCTATTTAGCAGCAGAACGATGGGATACAACTACTTGGGTAAATTCTTATGAATCGAAGCAGTATTTTGACGGTAACGATTTTCTTTATTCAGGCCGTCAAACACAATGGAATTTAGCGGGTAATCAAATTATCTCAAGCGATAGTAGCTATTCCTATACTCATTCTTTAGTTTCTGTTAATGATATTGATTCAAAAAAATCATTTGCAAACATATTTCCGAATCCATGTAATGAACAACTATATATTGAAAGTGAGATTCCAATTGAAAGGATTGAATTTTTTAGTATTCAAGGTGAAAATATTATGACCTTTCAGTCAATAGATACGGCTAAGATCTCACTTGACTTCTCGCATTATCCTTCTGGTCTATATTTGATAAGAATTAGCTCAAAGGATAGGATTATGTGGAAAAAAATTATTATTCAATAAGAGACCGGACTCGATCCGATGTCCGCCGCGGCGGATATGAGCCGATCAATGTGGTAGTTGTTTAATAAAGTCTCTACCGACACCAGTCTTCAACCATTTTTCTAATTTCATGGCGTCAGATTTATTCGTGAACTCTTTTGTGAAAATTACTTTCCACGGTCTGTACTTTGTAGTCCAGTCTTTATTTCCAAGTTCCTGGTGAGACAACAATCTTTTCTGGAAGTCTGAAGTAGATCCAGTGTAGTGTTTATTGAATTTTTCAGAATAGAGGACGTAAGTTGTAAATAAATTGTTTTCCATATCTTCAACAAAGGAAGTGGATTCTTTTTAATCTGTAGCTAAGTGATGCCTGCCGAATATGCAATTACATACATTCATTAAGGTTGTTTTATTAAAGAAAAATTTATGCTAAAAAAAAGTCCTTGAATTTCTTCAAGGACTTTTTTTTTGTTACTAAGGACTGGACTTTAATTGAAGCTTGTTGCAGATACCTCTATCTTCAAAAAAAGAAAGCCGATTCAACTGAATCGGCTTTTCCTTTAGGTAGCGGGGGCCGGACTCGAACCGATGTCCGCCGTGGCGGATATGAGACCATCAATCTGAATTGTAGAAGTAAATTTTTTAAAAAAATATTTAAGCGTTTTTCATTTCTTTCATAAAATAAGAAAGCCGACTCCCTCGAATCGGCTTTACATCTAGGTAGCGGGGGCCGGACTCGAACCGATGTCCGCCTCTTCGGCGGATAAGAGCAATATATCAATGCTATGAATTTATAACCCCGACCCGAGCCGCCCTTGGGGAAGAGCACATCAACATTTATTTTAGCAAAAAATCCTTGAATTTCTTCAAGGACTTTCTCTAGGTAGTCCGCCACTTCGGCGGAGACTCGAACCGATGTCCGCCTCTTCGGCGGATATGAGCAACATATCAATGCTATGATATTTTAGGTAAAAAAAATCCTTGAATTTCTTCAAGGACTTTCTCTAGGTAGTCCGCCACTTCGGCGGAGACTCGAACCGATGTCCGCCTCTTCGGCGGATAAGAGCAACATATCAATGCTATGATATTTTAGGCAAAAAAATCCTTGAATTTCTTCAAGGACTTTCTCTAGGTAGTCCGCCACTTCGGCGGAGACTCGAACCGATGTCCGCCTCTTCGGCGGATATGAGCAACATATCAATGCTATGATATTTTAGGCAAAAAAATCCTTGAATTTCTTCAAGGACTTTCTCTAGGTAGTCCGCCACTTCGGCGGAGACTCGAACCGATGTCCGCCTCTTCGGCGGATAAGAGCAATATATCAATGCTATGAAATTTTAGGTAAAAAAAATCCTTGAATTTCTTCAAGGACTTTCTCTAGGTAGTCCGCCACTTCGGCGGAGACTCGAACCGATGTCCGCCTCTTCGGCGGATACGAGCAACATATCAATGCTATGAAATTTTAGGTAAAAAAAATCCTTGAATTTCTTCAAGGACTTTCTCTAGGTAGTCCGCCACTTCGGCGGAGACTCGAACCGATGTCCGCCTCTTCGGCGGATATGAGCAACATATCAATGCTATGATATTTTAGGCAAAAAAATCCTTGAATTTCTTCAAGGACTTTCTCTTGGTCGTCCGCCACTTCCGCGGAGACTCGAACCGATGTCCGCCTCTTCGGCGGCTATGAGCAACATATCAATGCTATGATATTTTAGGCAAAAAAATCCTTGAATTTCTTCAGGACTTTCTCTAGGTAGTCCGCCACTTCGGCGGAGACTCGAACCGATGTCCGCCTCTTCGGCGGATATGAGCAACATATCAATGCTATGATATTTTAGGCAAAAAAAAATCCTTGAATTTCTTCAAGGACTTTCTCTAGGTAGTCCGCCACTTCGGCGGAGACTCGAACCGATGTCCGCCTCTTCGGCGGATATGAGCAACATATCAATGCTATGATATTTTAGGCAAAAAAAAATCCTTGAATTTCTTCAAGGACTTTCTCTAGGTAGTCCGCCACTTCGGCGGAGACTCGAACCGATGTCCGCGGGGAGAGCGGTTTGTAGTGCCTCTTCGGCGGATACGAGCAACATATCAATGCTATGAAATTTTAGGTAAAAAAAATCCTTGAATTTCTTCAAGGACTTTCTCTAGGTAGTCCGCCACTTCGGCGGAGACTCGAACCGATGTCCGCCTCTTCGGCGGATATGAGCAACATATCAATGCTATGATATTTTAGGCAAAAAAATCCTTGAATTTCTTCAAGGACTTTCTCTAGGTACTCCGCCACTTCGGCGGAGACTCGAACCGATGTCCGCCTCTTCGGCGGATATGAGCAACATATCAATGCTATGATATTTTAGGCAAAAAAAATCCTTGAATTTCTTCAAGGACTTTCTCTAGGTAGTCCGCCACTTCGGCGGAGACTCGAACCGATGTCCGCCTCTTCGGCGGATATGAGCAACATATCAATGCTATGATATTTTAGGCAAAAAAATCCTTGAATTTCTTCAAGGACTTTCTCTAGGTAGTCCGCCACTTCGGCGGAGACTCGAACCGATGTCCGCCTCTTCGGCGGATATGAGCAACATATCAATGCTATGATATTTTAGGCAAAAAAAAATCCTTGAATTTCTTCAAGGACTTTCTCTAGGTAGCGGGGACCGGACTCGAACCGATGACCTTTGGGTTATGAGCCCAACGAGCTACCAACTGCTCCACCCCGCACTATATTTTTAATTTGTCAATTTCACTTTTACTACAACTCTCGAACCGAAGTCCGCCGCGGCGGATATGAGCCCAACGAGCTACTCCCGAACTTTCGGGACTCCACCCCGCACTGTATTTTGAAATAGCATGATTTTTATAAACTATTAAAAATCAATAAATAAGCTATTTTTTTCTCTTATTTGGACTGCAAAGATATAATTCGTTCTTTTACTAAACTAATAAGTACAGAAATAAATATTAAATGGGGCATAAAGCAGGATTTGTGGGGATTATTGGAAAACCCAATGTTGGTAAATCGACATTAATGAACAGTCTGATCGGTGAACAATTATCGATCGTTTCACATAAAGTACAAACTACCAGACATCGCATAAAAGGTATTCTGAATGGCGATGAATATCAGATCATATTTTCTGATACTCCCGGAATTCTCGAACCGCATTATCTTCTTCAAGAGAAGATGATGGAATTTGTCAATGCTTCTTTGGAAGATGCTGATGCTGTTCTGTTCATTACCGATAACAGTGAAGCATACATGGAAGACGACATCGTTGCGCGATTGTCGGCGATAAAAGTTCCTGTAGTGATCGTGATAAATAAAATGGATCTTTCATCTACTGAAGAAATAAATAAACTTGTTCACGGCTGGAAGAAAAAAGTAAATCCGCATGCTATCATTCCTGTATCTGCTACACTAAAGTTCAATGTAGAGAAGATCACTGAAATGCTTTTGACATTAATGCCTGAAGCTCCTGCATATTTTCCGAAAGATCAATTGAGTGATTCAAATGAACGTTTTTTCATCAGTGAAATTATTCGCGAAAAGATCTTCATGCATTATCAGCAGGAGATTCCTTATTCAACGCAGGTAGAAGTAGAAGCATTCAAAGACGAAGGAAAGATCGCTCGTATTTCTGCTGTGATTTATGTTGAACGTGATTCGCAAAAAGGTATTATCATTGGAAGTAAAGGTGAAGGCATCAAACGTATTGGTTCTGAAGCACGACGTGATATTGAAAAGTCGTTGGGAAAACAAGTATTCCTTGAACTATTCGTGAAAGTTGAAAAGGAATGGCGCAAAAACGAAAATAAATTGCGTAGATTCGGATATTCAAATTAAGAGTATCTGTATGAAAATTCTTAAGCGTATTTTTTGGTTCGCTTTTCTGGCAATCGTCGCTTCGGTTGCTTTGCTCATTGTATTTCTTTTTTTTCAGAAGCCGAAATATTCCGGAACAGTTCGGATGCCGGATCTTGATTCTACGATTACAACTTATTTTGATCCTTACGGTGTGCCTCACATTTACGCGAAGAATGAAGAAGATGCTTTTCGTGCATTAGGATATATTCATGCGCAGGAAAGACTTTTTCAGATGGAATTGATCCGCCGTGTAAGTGCAGGAAGATTGTCGGAAATTTTTGGTAGCAAAACTCTTGAGGCTGATAAATTTTTCAGAATGCTTGGAATAACTCAACATGCAGAAAAATCTGCTGAAGTTTTTTTAAGCAGCCCTGATTCGCAAATGAAAAAAGATGTTCTTTCATATCTGCAAGGTGTAAATCAGTACATCCTGAAAGGAAAAAAGAGAATGGAATTTCTGATGCTTGGGATTCCACGCGAGCCTTACACTGTTAAAGATCTCTATCTCATTGTTGATTATATGTCATTCAATTTTCAGATGGGATTCAAGACTGATCCGGTTCTCACACGTATAAATAGTACTCTGGGTGAAAAATATCTGGGTGACATTTTTCTTACAAAGCCTGATTCGACAGCTTTGAATTTAGATTCACTTGTCTTACCAATAATAGAAGACCAGTTAAGTTCAATTTCTGAATTGGAAGAAATTCTTCCGGTCAAGATCTGGAGCGGAAGTAATTCATGGGCGCTTTCCGGAAATCGTTCTGTCTCCGGAAAAGCACTTCTGGAAAATGATACTCACATCGGAATTCAGCAACCTGCTGTCTGGTACGAAGCGCATCTGGAATCTCCCGGCTTTCGTTTTTATGGAAATTTTCTTGCAGGATTTCCTTTCGCACCAATTGGTCATACAATGGATCATGCATGGGGATTAACAATGCTTGAGAATGATGACCTCGATTTTTTTGTGGAGAAAGTGAATCCGGAAGATTCAACATTAATCATGGTCAAAGATCATTGGGAGAAAATTGCAACACGTAATGAAGTCATAAAAATAAAAGATAGTACTTCCGTAAATATTGTATGTCGTTCAACTCATCATGGTCCTGTGTGCAGTGATGTGATGACTGAATTCAAAACGATGACCACTGCACCGGTTACTGCATGCTGGACATTTTTGAATTTCAATAACAATCTTATGGAGGCTACATGGACAATGGCGCACTCGAAAAGTATGTCAGAGTTCAGGGAAGCTGTCTCGACAATAGCTGCTCCGGGATTAAATATTGTTTATGCTGATGCGCAAAATAATATCGCATGGTATACAGCAGCGAAATTTGCAATTCGTCCCGATGGTGCGAATGCTTCTCTATTGCAGGATGGATCAGGTGCAAATGATTGGATTGGCTATCACGATTTTTCTGTGAATCCGAAACAGGAAAATCCGGAATTGGGTTTTGTATTGACGGCAAACAATGATCCGCAGAATGATACAACGAATTTATTTCCGGGATATTATGTTCCTAAAGACAGATATGTGCGTCTACGGAATTTGTTGTTTACAAAAAGTAAATTTAACCGCGAAGATCTGGAAAGGATTGCAATCGATGTAAAAAATCCTGTAGCGGCAGATATTGCTAAAACATTGGTTTCAAAACTTAGTGGCGTGTGCATTGTAAAAACTCAGATCAATGAACGCGCTGCAATGATGTTGAAAAACTGGGACGGCGATCATAAGGTTACTGATAATGCTCCTGTGATCTACTATAAATTTCTTTATCATGTAATGTCAGAAGCAATGATGGATGAATTAGGTGAGAAAGATTTTGAGCTGTTTTAAAAACACATGTGCAGAAAATAATGCTTGCGAATTTTTTTAATAATGACTCTTCAGTCTGGTGGGATAATAAAAATACTTTTAAGAAGGAAACTCAAAATGATATCATTGAAAAAGCATTTGATAAAACAATTTCGGAACTCGTTGTACAATTAGGATTTAATCCGGAGAAGTGGACATGGGGAAAAGTTCATACAATTGAATTCTAACACCCATTGGGAAAGCAAAAGCCTTTGGATAAGATCTTCAACATCGGTCCGTTTTCAGAAATGGGTGGAATGGAGACTGTAAATAATCAAAGTTTTGATCTTAATGGAAAAGGAATCTATAAAGTAAATTTAGGTCCTGCTTTACGTCGGGTGATCGATTTCGCTGAGCCGGAAAGTGCATACAGTATTAATCCAAGCGGGCAATCAGGAAACTTTATCAGCAGGCATTACAGCAATCAGGTGAAACTTTATATAAGTGGAAAATATCGCAAAGAATTGATGAACTTTGACGAAGTTAAACGTCTGAGCAAAGACATCGTGTATTTTCAGCCTTTAGATTAAAAATTGTCAGGCAGATTTCCTTCAAAATTCATTTTAGTTTGATTAAATTGCAACATCATTTCATCATCATTCTGAACTTATGAGAATATTAAAAAGAATCATCATCCTTTTCGTTATCGTCGCAAGTGCAATTGAAATTTCAAATGCACAAAAATTTGCTGTGATCAATGGAAAATTACCGCCATTGACAAATCCGGAACTTACGTTGCAGATCGATAAAAACCATCTGAGAAGAAAACCGGTTGTTATTCAAACAACGATTCAGAATAATCAATTCAGTTTTAAAGTTGAAGTTGACAGGGATTACATGATGGAATTGTCTAATCCTTCATTTCGTTTTCCACTATATGTTTCACCGGGTGATAGCATTGTTCTGGAATATATGGAACAGCCCTCCCAACTCATCGAAGTGAAAGGAAAAGGCTCTGTTGAAAATAAATTTCTTCAGGCCTTCTATACAAAATTTCAAAGTGATTTTACAGATTCAGTTTCGGATAACTTAGCATTGAATTCTTCTATCGATGGTTTTGAAAGCAGAATTTTTGCACAAAGAAAAACGTTGAACACATATTTCAAATCTGATCCTTCTTATCCATTATTCAGTGAGAGTTTTAAATCCTTTATTTCAAATTCCATTGAATATAATTACTGGAAACAACTTTTTGCTTATCCGATAGTGAATGCAAACAGCAGTCAGCAGATAATGACAGTTACTCCTTTACCCGGATTGATGCTTGCTGATTTTGACAAAGTGAAATATAATAGTCCGGGTGCTCTGATCAATGAGAGTTATCAAACTTTTCTGAAATATTATATTATCTATGAAACATCAAAAGCAAATGGCTTTAATAAATTTACTGACATGTCTGTTTCTGCTGACAGAAAGACCTCTGTTGCAAAGGAGAAATTGTCCGGTGAGGTATTGACTTATTGGCTTGCAAAATTTCTGACTGACGAATGCGAACGGATCAGTCCATACATGAGTAATAAGATCTTTGATGCACTAAAAGAATTTGACAAATCAAAAATCTATCAGGATCTGGCTCTTGAAATTTGCGGAGCTAAACTAAAAGAAAGTTCTAAAAAAGGTGATCCTTCTAAACAAGCAGTAGCCAAAGCCGAACCAAAGAGTGATGAATTAGATCTTACAACAATTGATGGAAAACCTTTTTCATTAAGTTCACTGAAAGGAAAAGTTGTATACATAGATTTCTGGGCAAGCTGGTGCGGGCCATGCAGAATGATGATGCCCTTCTCCAAACAATTGCATGATGGTCTGACTGAAAAGGAAAAGAAAAATATTGTTTTCTTATACATTTCAATCGATGCAAATCAGGAAGGCTGGAAAAAAGCAATGACTGATATGAAGATGGAAGGATTACAAGTTATTTCTCCCGGCAACTGGAGTTCGAAAGCTTGCAAGTATTATCAGATCAACAGCATTCCGCGGTATATGATCATGAGTAAGTCGGGAGAGATTGTTGATTTTAATGCTAAGCGACCCAATGATCCGGCTTTATTGGATGATCTCCGAAAATTATCTGAAATAACTATAAACAGTGCCTTACAGCGCTAGTGTAATTGTGCATTGCAAAGGTAAATTCGGACATTTAGAAGAAAAAGCGCGATCTTTGCGGCAACTTATAGGGTAAATAAGTGTTTTACCCAGATCAATATGCCTTTATTTAAGTCAATTTTCAATTTGATTTGCTGCCTTTTTCTAATTCAAAAAGGGGTGGCACAGACGAACCCTGTTGCGCAACAGATTCCACTTTCTCAGGACTTTGGGAATTTGTGGTTCAATTCTGCACCTACAGGTTTTGCAGTCTGGAAGGTTTCAGGAGCTCCCTCAACTTCATTGCTATCAGCGGCAAATAGTATTGCCAATGGTGATGAAATAATTGATACTGCTACGGTAGTAAAAAGTCCCGGTAAAGCGTATGGTTATTCAGGAGTCGGAGTAGGTGGGGTAAATGTTAATAATGGCCAGCTCTATATTCAGACGAGTTCAACTTCAAGCGGTTCGGATCAACTTATTCTTGCAATTAACACTTCGGGATTTTCCAACATCCGGGTATCTTATGAAGTTGAAATGATAAATCCTCAGCTGAAAAAACAGGAATTGTTTTTCAATATCGCATAGGAACTACAGGTTCCTGGACAATTATTGATTCTTCTTACAATCACAATAGCGCAGATAAGTTGCAGAATCAGATCGATTATTTTGTGAATCTTTTATTAGGAAGTGCAGCAGATAATCAAAGTGTTGTTCAATTGCGTTGGGCAACTTCAAGAGAAGCGACACCATTAGGAGCAGGTTCATGTGGACTAGCATTTGACAATATTATTGTCAGTGGAGATCCGGTTACGACTCCATTATATTTCAGATCAGTCGCTTCAGGTAACTGGAATAATGTTAGTACATGGGAATCTTCTCCTGATGCACTTACATGGTCACCTGCAATTAATTTTCCTTCTGCTGCCGATAGAAACATTCAGATTCGATTTCCACATACGGTAAGTACATCCGGTTTAAATAATCTTGTTATCGATGAATTGACAATTGATGCTGGTGCTACAATGGTAAATGCATTCAATACTGCATTGGCAATTGAAGACGGACCTCAGGCGATTGAGTTAAATGTAAACGGAACTTTCGAAGATTCAAGTAGCGTTTCAGTAGTTTGGGTAAACACTTCACGCTGGCAAATGGGTGTTACCGGAACTTACATTAAAACCTACAATACAAACAGTACTAACTGGCAGTTGAAATATTATAATGGAATAGCCACTATACCTGCAACATCAAACTGGATCTGCAGAAAAGCTGTCGGTTCTTCAATTGAACCGAGCATTTCAACTACCAATGGCGGACCACGTTTCCCGCAAGCCACGTATGGAAATTTATACATTGAAAACAATTCCGGAACATGGAATGCCAATACGCTTTGTCGTTTTTCCGGATCGAACAATGCACCATTAATAAAAGGAAATTTTTACATCGGTGGAAATGGAAGTGGAACAGTTAGTTTTCTTTCATCTAACACTTTTACGCTTCCAATAAAAGTTGTCGGTAATATTGTGATTGCATCAGGAAGCGCTTTGCGAAATGAAGGGACAGGATTCGAAATTCAAGGTGATCTGATCTGTAATGGAATTCATTCTTATGGATCGTCTGCTTCTTTGCTTTTATTCAGTGGTAATAATATTCAGACAGTTTCCGGTACAGGAAGCATTTCTGTATGGAAAACAGAAATCAACAAGACGGCAAATGAACTTTATCTGGCAACAAATATTTCTGTTTACAATAGTTTAAGTCTGGTTAATGGAATTGTAAATACTGCAGTTACATCGACATTTATTGTTCAGGATAATGCGACTGCAATTAATTCCTCCAATTCGAGTTTTGTAAGAGGACCGATGAATAAGATCGGTAATGATGCTTTTATTTTCCCTGTAGGAAAAGGAAATTTGCTTCGTACAATTGGAATGGATGCAGGAACCGGTTTAGTAACGGATATGTTTTCTGCAGAATATTTTTATGTAGATCCACAAACAGTGTATGGTAACACACTTGATCCTTCTTTAGATCACATCAGTTCTTGCGAGTACTGGCTTCTGAATCAGAATACAGGAAATTCGCAAAGGAAAGTTACACTCAGTTGGGCAAGCAACAGTTGTGGTGTAACAAATATTTCAGATCTGAGAGTCGCAAGGTATAACAACTTGTTATGGGTGAATGAAGGCCATTTTGCAAGCGCAGGAAGTCTTGCGGCCGGAACTGTTACAAGTAATGTCACAACAGGCTTCGGTCCGTTTACTCTGGCATCAGCAACTCCTCAGAATCCATTGCCAATTGAATTGATTTCATTCACAGCAATTGTTGTGGATGATCATATAGAAACAGAATGGGTGACAGCAAGTGAGATCAATAATGATTTTTTTACCGTAGAAAAAAGCCGCAATGGAATTGATTTTTCTCCCGTTGGAATTGTAGACGGTGCAGGTAGCTCGACTTTGACATTAGAGTATGAATTGAAAGACGAAGGGCCTTATAACGGAATTTCGTATTACCGATTAAAGCAAACTGATTATGATGGAAAATTTTCTTACAGTCCTATTGTTGCAGTTAAGGTAAAACATTCTACTGCAGAGATCATTTCAGTACTTGCGCAAAAAGAAACCGGAAGCATAGAAGTGAAGATCAGTTTTGTTGAATCTTCTAATGCTAGATTGATCATTCAGGACGTCAACGGTAAAATTGTTTACGAAGTTGAAATTTCCGGTAATGCAGAAATTCTAACGTTGCCTGTTAATTTAAATATTTCATCCGGATTATATTTTGTTCGTCTTATAACCGCTAAAGAAAATTTAATTAAAAAATTCTATTACTGATTAAATTTCAAATTCAAGTTTACTGATTTTTGTATAAACGTGAATCTGTTCAATTCATCACCGGTGAATTCAAGAAACACAAGCTCTGCGATTTTATCTGCGCCTTTATCTGTGCAATCTGCGGGAGAAAACACATAGGATAAAATAGACACCACATTCTCGCAGAGAATTCTGCGGATTTTCTGCGGTAATCTGCGCAACTCTGCGGGAAATATTTAAGCGCAAGCATACTCGAGCAGTATCGCAGATCGTCAAAGTTAAACAAAACCAGTTTTGAGAAATTTATATTTCGCTCTTCAAATCATCACTGCTGAATTCAAGAAACACAAGATCTGCGATTTTATCTGCGCCTTTATCTGCGCAATCTGCGGGAGAAAACACACAGGATAAAATACAACTTCATTTCATTCTCGCAGTGAATTCTGCGGATTTTCTGCGGTAATCTGCGCAACTCTGCGGGAAATATTTAAGCGTAATATTTTTCACTCAACATTCATTTTTAAAAAGCAAAAAAAAATCCCGGCAGATACTCTACCGGGATTTTTTTATAATAAGATAAATTTACATCGCAAATTCAAGTTCGCCATTTTTAGCAGCTACTTTTTTTCGGAGCAACTTTTTTTGCTGTTCCTGCCTTGAAAGCAGTCTGAATTTTTCCAACGTAATCCAATTCTTCCCAAGGGAATAATTTAACAGAGATACGTTTTTCGTTTTTCTTGCCTTTATTGAAGATCTTCACTTTCGTTTCCGGCTTACGTCCCATATGTCCGTATGCAGCTGTTTCAAGATAGATAGGCGTACGAAGGTTGAATCGTTTTTCGATTGCATAAGGACGCATATCGAAGATCTGTTCAACTTTACGGGAGATCTCACCATCATTCAGGTCAACTTTAGCTGTACCGTAAGTGTTGATATATAATCCAACCGGCTGAGCAACACCAATTGCATAAGCAACCTGAACTAAGACTTCATCACAGATTCCTGCAGCAACAAGATTTTTTGCAATGTGTCGTGTAGCATATGCTGCAGAACGATCCACTTTCGAAGGATCTTTTCCTGAGAATGCGCCACCACCGTGAGCACCTTTTCCACCGTAAGTATCAACGATGATCTTACGACCTGTAAGTCCTGTATCACCATGTGGTCCACCGATAACAAACTTACCGGTTGGGTTCACATGATATTTAATTTTATCGTTGAATAATGCCTGTACACGTTTAGGCAATTTTTTCATGATACGTGGAATCAGAATATTGATCACATCATCTTTGATCTTCTTCAGCATCGCTGCATCTTTATCGAAGTCATCGTGCTGAGTAGAGATCACGATCGTGTCAATACGCAATGGTTTATGATCATCGCCATATTCAATCGTTACCTGCGATTTTGCATCGGGACGGAGATAAGTCATATGTTTGCTTTCGCGGCGAAGAGCAGCAAGTTCCTTCAGTAGCAAATGAGCTAACTCAAGCGGAAGCGGCATATAGTTGTCAGTTTCACGACAAGCATAGCCGAACATCATGCCTTGATCACCGGCACCTTGTTTCCATGGATCAGTTTTTTCAACACCGCGGTTGATGTCAGCAGATTGTTCATGGATAGCAGAAAGGATGCCGCATGAATCAGCTTCAAACATATATTCGCTGCGAGTATAACCGATCTTGCGGATTACTTCGCGGGCAATTTCCTGCACGTCGAGATAAGCCGAAGATTTTACTTCGCCGCCCAGTACAACCTGGCCTGTAGTTACTAATGTCTCGCACGCAACTTTAGAAGTTGAATCATACGCGAGGAAATGATCGATTAACGCATCAGAGATCTGATCTGCGATCTTGTCCGGATGGCCTTCGGAAACAGATTCAGAAGTGAACAAATAAGACATGTTTCTTATGAAAGATTTTTGGTTAGAGAATAATTCTTCAAGGGAAAAGGGACAAACGGAAATAAAATTGCCTTAGCATTTTTTTTACCGTGGTTGCAATATCCCATAGGGACCAAATCCTTCCACCTTTGGCTGCAAAAGTAGGAAAATATCAGTATTACAATACAAATGAACTATTTTTTTTGAACAAGATTACCCTTAAAACAGCTTTAAAATCACTGATTCTTGCCATTGTAGAATATAGTTGTTGTATTGTTCCCGACTTCGTACTTGAGTACGTTTCCGATATAGTCGTAGCTATTGACATTTTCATAGCTGGCAGTATAGGTCGTTCCCTTATGAAAAAGCATCAGATTTCCATTGTCTCCGATCCAGGCAATGCCGTCATTTCCTATCTGAAAATTCGCGGGTGTCCAGCTTTGCAGGACGGTAGATTTTCCATCATAATAAACGTTGAAGTTATTATTATAACTGTAAACAATAGTGTTTCCTTTCACCTTAAAAAAATCAGGGCGATCAGAAAGAATTTTAAATGTAGAGCCATTTTCAAAAACACGGAAGTTTCCTAGTTGATCCACATAAGCCATATTTGCAAAACCAACTTTGAATGAATCAGGTGGAAAAGTTTCAACCATAGCTGTGTCACCATAGTAAAAGAGATGAAACTGTTGCAGGTAATTATCTACATAAGCCACAAGATCTCTTCCTGCTGCATATGCCAATGGTGCAACGTTATCAAGTTGTTTCAATTCTCCGTGATAAAATACATTGAAGTAATCCGATTGATTTACCCATGCAATAGTGTTAGCACCGGTCTTGATCGATTTAGGTTTATCGAGGTAGGAATCTTCCAGGTCTACAACCTTGCCATTGTAATAAGCATTGAAAGTATTTTTTGAATCGTCAAAATAAGCAAGCAGACTATCGTTCACTGCCATGATCGAGTTGTAATAGCACAATGTTTTTTTCTGTCCACGGTCAAATGCATAAAGAACGTTTCCAACTTTAAATGCAATCAGGTAGTCAGTAACATCGTATTGAAAATCTGCAGCATTTACCATGCTTATAGTTGCACCATTAGAATAAATTTTAAAATCATTTTTGTTGTCAATATAAGCAACACCCGCAGCGCCATATTTATAATCTTTCACAGGCAAATATTCCAGCTGTTTGTACATCCCTCCATCAAACACCTGCAAATTGCCTTTGTAGTCTGTATAAGCAGCCACATTCTGTGAATTCGATTCAGATCTAAATCCAAAAACAAATGTCGCCACCCAACATAGAAAGAATACTTTTTTATTTTTTTTCATTTTCACTTCTTTTTACTTCATTCCACTTCATTCCACTTCATTCCACTTCATTCCACTTCATTTCACTTCATTTCCGAGTCAGTTCCTGAAACACATCCTCCAGCCTCTGTTCTTCCACCTGCAATGAAAGCGCAGTCAGATTATTCGCTACTGCCCATTTGAAGACCGCTCCACGTACAGAAAGATCATTCACTTTAAGTCGCCAGTTGTTTCCTGAAATGTTTTCGCAAGCGGTCACGCCATCAATTGATCGGAGTTGATTTGCGGAAACTGCCTGATCAAATTCAACAAGAATTATTTCTCCGCTCACTCTGCTTTTCTGTAAAACACTTGTATTTTCATTGGCAACAATTTTTCCTTTGTTTATAATGATTACTCTGTCGCAGATTGCTTCTACTTCCTGCATAATATGCGTAGATAAAACAACTGTCTTTTCTTTACCGATTGATTTGATCAACGCTCTTATTTCAGTAAGCTGATTTGGATCGAGACCCGAAGTTGGTTCGTCAAGAATAAGAACTTTTGGGTCATGTATCAATGCCTGTGCAAGTCCCACGCGTTGACGATAACCTTTTGAAAGAGCGGCAATTTTTTTGTTTTGTTCAACAGTCAGTCCTGTAAGTTCAATCAACTCTTTTATCTTCGATTCCTTTTTACCTTCAAACTTATATACTCCGCAAATGTAATTCAGATATTCTTTTACGTACATCTCCGGATATAGTGGATTATGTTCAGGAAGGTATCCAACGATCTTTTTTACATCAATTGATTGTTCGGTAACATCAAATCCGCACACAGAAACCGCGCCTGATGTTTGCGGAATGTAACATGTGATGATCTTCATCATCGTAGATTTCCCGGCTCCATTGGGACCAAGAAACCCAATGACCTGTCCGCTGTTGATCTCAAACGATACATCGTCCAGTGCCTTTTGTGTTCCGTAAATTTTTGTAATGTTTTTTACTGAGATCATTATGTTATTTAAATGAATTGATGCAATGACAAAACTAAGGTTTTTAATTGAATTCTTATTGGAGAATAATACGGGAAAAGTGATTAAAACATGAATATGATGGTGTGTAAAATTTCATTATTTTAGCATCATGAAATTATTCTTTGTATGTCTTTGTTTGATCGTTTTCAATTCTTGTCGTCATGATAACAGTTTAGAAAAAGCGCCGAAAGAGGAGTTTGATTTCTTGTTCCTTTCTCATACCTATGTACGTGGTGGCACACATATGGATATTGATCCGCTGATCAAGGAAATTGATTTCAATGATTATGATCTTCTCATGCTTGGAGGAGATTTGCTTGAACACACAACACAATATGCAGATACTTTTGAATGGGTAAATTCAATTTTTAAACTTGACCAACCAAAAACATTGTGGGCATTGGGTAATCATGATTATGACAATGTCCAGAGCATTCGTGATAAAATTGGTGGACCTCAGTATTTTGCCAAGTATTTTAAAGGAATCACTTTTCTTGTTCTGGATACGCAAGACAGTTTGAGTAATTTTCGTGCTGACCAATTGGAACTGATAAAAAATGTAACAGATACGATCCTGGAGTCTTCTCATCTGATTGTGTTGATGCATAAACTAGTATGGATGGTTGATGGTGGCCTTCTGGAGACAATGGTTGATTCAGTTTGCAATGGTGGCCTTGGTACATGCTTCTATTGTAATAATCCGAACAATTTCTATTCTAATGTATATCCAAGATTAGTAGCAGTAAAAAACAGAGGGATTGGCGTACTTTGTCTGGGTGGCGATATCGGATTGAGTGTTCAAAAATATGAGCATGTCAGCAATGAAGGGATTCGATTTGCTGCGACAGGTTTATGTTCCGGATGTGCTGTGAATTATGGAATGCGGTTCAAGTGGATTTCATCTGCAAATGAACTGAGTTATGAGTATGTGCTGATGACGGAGCTGGCGGAAGAGTAGATTTCGATATGGATTCCTTATTGTGTTTTTTACCGGGATTTTATGGATAGGAGGATTGCCGGGAAAAATGTCAGCACCTGGATTACTCTGATTGATGGATTTTTGGGATTGCTTTGCACAAAGTTCCACGAAAAATGTCAGAACCTGCATTTTGCTGATTGATGGATTTTCCGGATTATAATGTCACCACTTGGATTAGATTGATTGTTGGATTTTTTGGATTGCATTACTTGTAGTTTCGGGTAATCCTGAAATCCGAAAAAATGTCAGAACCGGGATTTGTCTGATTAATGGATTTTTTGAGATAGTATTTTCATAGTTCCGCGAAAAATGTCAAAGCTGGTTTTAAATGTTTGAATGATCATTTGGATTTTATGAGTCAGCTTTCGAAATCTTGATTCATAAAGAAAATGTTACAATTTGTACAATGAGTAAAATGTTGACAGGGAATTTTTAGAAGGAATTTTACCAAGATTTTATCGATTTCATGACAATCCATAACTATGGGCAATGAAATCCCGAAAATCCATCAATCAGACAAATCCAGGTTTATTTTGTTAATTTCGCCACTTACATGCAAGGAATAGTAATCAAATCAACCGGAAACCAGTACCTCATCCGACTCGATGACCAGCGCCAGATCATTGGGCGAATCAGAGGGAATCTCCGTTTGCAGGATTTTGAGGCGACGAATCCGCTAACGGTTGGTGACAGAGTTGAAGTTGACATCAACGATTTTGAAGGGGACTTACATTGGATAACAAGCCTTGTCAAACGGAAAAATTATATCATCCGTAAGTCAGTAAAACTTTCAAAGCAAGTACAGATCATTGCTGCGAACATCGACTTCGCCTTTGTAGTGGCTACACCGGTTCTTCCAAAGACATCATTAGGTTTTATAGATCGTTTTCTTGCTACTGCAGAAGCTTATAGTATTCCGGGTGGAATAATCTGGAACAAAGCAGATCTCTACGAGGAAGACATTCGTGAATTTCTTGCTGAAGTAAATGGCTTGTATGAATCAATAGGCTATAAAACATTTGTTGTTTCATCCTTCAGTGGTGAAGGCCTGAAAGAATTATCGGAAACCTTAAAAGACAAGATCAATTTATTCTCCGGACATAGTGGAGTAGGGAAGTCGTCGTTGATAAATAAACTGATTCCCACTTTGAGTCTTAAGACAGCAAAACTTTCAACACAACACATGAAAGGTACGCACACTACTACTTTTGCAGAAATGCATTTGTTGCCTTTCGGTGGATTCATAATTGATACTCCCGGCATTCGTGAATTTGGAACAATTGATTTCAATCCGAAAGAGATCTCTCATTTTTTTCCGGAGATCTTTCATGCAAGTAAAGGTTGCAAATTCAATGATTGTATTCATACAAACGAAAAAGATTGTGCTGTAAAAACTGCAGTTGAGTCAGGTGAAATTGCAATTAGCCGGTATGAAAGTTATCTGAGTATTCTAAGCGGACAAGATATTTTTAAATAATAGTATGCGTTGTGTGATCCAAAGAGTTTCTGAAGCATCTGTAACCATTGCCGAAAAAGTGAAATCGTCAATAGGATTAGGCTTATTGGTTCTAATAGGAATTGAAGAAACAGATAACGATGAAGACATTGAATGGCTGTGTGGAAAAATTTCAAAGCTGCGCATCTTCAATGATGAGGCCGGTGTTATGAATTGTTCGGTCATGGATATGAATGGCGAGATACTTCTTATCAGCCAATTTACATTACAAGCATCAACAAAGAAAGGGAATCGACCGTCATATCTAAAAGCAGCGAAACCTGACATTGCAATTCCAATCTATGAAAAATTTATTTTCCAATTGGAGAAAGAAACAGGAAAGAAAATATTAACCGGTGAATTCGGGGCAGATATGAAAGTGCGGTTATTGAACGATGGTCCGGTAACAATTATCATAGATTCAAAGAACAGAGAATGAATTCAGAAATTACTTTGACCCAGGCTCAGCAAAAAGTTGATGAGTGGATCAAGACCTATGGTGTTCGTTATTTTAATGAGTTGACGAACATGGCCATCCTTACTGAAGAAGTTGGTGAGGTTGCACGCATAATGGCTCGAACATATGGTGAGCAATCGTCAAAAGAAAGCGACCTTAAAAAACAATTGCCTGATGAATTAGCGGATGTGCTTTTTGTTTTGATCTGCATTGCAAATCAGACCGGCATAGATCTTCAGGAAGCATTCATAAAAAATCTGGAAAAGAAAACTAACAGGGATTCCGATCGGCATTCAGGCTTAAGTGAAAAATAAAAAATAAAACACTAAGTTCACTAAAATTTATCACAAGAGCACTTATTAGCATTTTATTCCACTTCATTCCACTTCATTCCACTTCATTCCACTTCATTCCACTTCATTCCACTTCATTCCACTTCATTTCACTTCACTTCACTTCATTCCACTTCATTCCACTTCATTCCACTTCATTCCACTTCATTTCACTACTACTTACTTCTTTTTCTTTTCCTCCTGAAAATAATATCTGAGATCAACAGTCAAATAACTTCCCACAATAAAATTCACTGCTCCGACATCTTTACCTCTGTAAGTATATCTGGCTTTGTCAACGTAGATGTATGAAAATGGCCGGTGATAGGAAGCACCCAGGTAGACTGTTCCACTGTTCTTTGTTCGATATTCAAATCCTACATTTCCATTTATTGCCGGATTGAAAACCTGTTTTCTCGATGCTACATGTGTGAAATATTCATCATATGTCAAAATGCTGCTTGCAAACATATCGCATGAAGGTCCAAGTGAACCGCTTGCATAAATATTTTCACTCACACGCGTAAAGAACATTGCTGTAAGTGGAATTTCATATCCAATTATTCTGAATTCTGAATTTCCCTGAAAGTCGCCATCTGTAAAACCAAGTTCAAATTTTCTTTTAACGTAATTAATGCCGCCTTCAACCGCAATAATATTTGTAAATTGATGCCTTATGATCAATCCAAAACTGAAGCCGGAAGTAAGTTGATTTTTAAATTGAACGCCGCTGAAATCATTAGTCAAAGGACCCGTCCCCAGAAAATCGATTGGGAAAATAGGTTTGTACTGGATACCAACAGTTGTCAGACTTTTCTGTGCAAAGAGTGTGGAGCCGCAAAGGATCAGGCAACAAAAAAAAATACTCTTTGTAATAAATTGCATACAGATTATTGATTAGAAACTTTTTTCAGTTTGTCCAGATAACTCATAAAAGCGATCCAGTATTCCTGATTACCAGGTGTTGAAGGCCATAAAACTTTTGACCCGTGTTCTCCAAGTGAGTTTGGTAAATACTGAATCTTTAAACGGGAGTTAACATCTTTCAGAAGGTCAGTAACAGCATTCGCTTCTGCTTTTGAAGATGTGGCAAACACAGGCTTCATAAGTGTTTTGATATTATTACCGATATAATTTTTATCAGTAAAATATTCTCCGGGACTAAAAACTGCTGCAGCCATGATTTTATTGTTTGACGCAGCAATTTTCATTGCTAATGATGCTGAATAACTGCTTCCAACGATGATTATTGGTTTTTTATATTTTTCAAATAGAAAATCAACTGCTGCGATGATGTCTTGCTCAGCATCTTCAAATATTGGTTGCAAATTCTTTGCTTTTGCAGCATCTGCCGTTTCATTTGCAATGCTGTTAGTTGTTTGGCCAACTCTTTGGTCCACTGCCAGACAATTGAATCCGAATTTATTCAGACGTAGAGCGGTCTCGCTATATTCGCCACGGCTTGAATTGTTTTGATGACAAAGCAAGATCACAGGCAGGTCGCTGCTTACAGGATACCAGTCAGCAGTTACCTTTAATCCGTCTTTTGCGGGAAAGGTAACTTTCAATTGAGCCGAGATCGTCTGAATTGAAAAAACGAAAGCAATTAACAGTAGAACTTTTTTCATGTGGAGGTCTTGAATGAGGTGGCAATATAATAAAATCCTGTTGGTGCTTTGTCAATCGGTTATGTAAGTTTTTGACTATGCTTTGTTATTTGTCTTTGTTCTTTTAAGGTCCGATTTATGGAAAAATGTGATCCGGTACTCATGTCTTAAAATCAAACGTTATGAACAGAACTCGCTTCCCTTACGAAGATCTGATCTTCGAAAACCGTAACAAGGCCTATGGCGCCTATGATCTGAGAGTAAATTACGAAGTAAATTTGATGAAGGCTTTTTTTATTGGCCTTGGATCACTTACAATAATTTCAGTAATGATTTATTGGATAAACAGACCCGGCATTTCGGAAATTATATTTAAAGAAAATTCTAAAATAGTCCTCACAGAAAATTTTGTCATACAGCCTGATAAAATTGAAGCGGTAATTCCGGTCCAGACGCCGAAGAAAACACGAACGATAGCTCCACCTTCTCCACCCATTGATCCAAATGTTTTCCAAATGGTAAAGGGGGCAATTGAACCTGCGGTCACGCCATTGGATCCACCTGTTCCACCAGAACCTATCGGGCCAATTTCAGGAGGGGAGCCGGGAGGTGATCCGACGAATACTTTTGTCAATGCAGCTATTGCTGGAAATGGAAAAAGTTCCGGTCCGGTGATTGTGAGCAGTGCTGTAGTAGATAAGCAACCAATGTTTCCCGGAGGTATTGAAGGCTTTTACAAATACCTTTCAAGACACATGCGTTTTCCGGATGCAGCGAGAAAAGAAGGAATTAGTGGAAAGCTATTTGTTTCCTTCGTTATCAATAAAGAGGGAAATCTGACTGAAATCGAATTTATTAAGAAAGCCGGCTTTGGAATGGAAGAATCTGTGATAGCAGTTTTAGAAAATTCACCGAAATGGACTCCGGGTCAGGTTGGCAATGAACAAGTGAATACAAAGATGATCCTTCCGGTCAATTTCAACCTCGTTCAATAAGTGTTTTTAGATTTCGTTTGACTAACAAACTAATGTTTAAAAATACAGAGTAGAGCAAGTAGGCAGGGGATGGTTCTCAGTACTTTTGCTAGCTACTCAAATAGCATTCTATGACAGGATTTATCTTACAGATTACACAAACCGGCACAATGGCTGCTGACAGTTTAAACAGAGCAGCGACGACGATGACACCACCCGTTGAGCAATCAATATCGTTGTGGGAAATGGCAGAAAAAGGCGGGCCGATTTTAATACCGATCGCTATACTTTCAATTGCTGCATTCTATATATTCTTCGAAAGATATTTTACGATCCGTAAACTATCGAAAGTAGATAGAAATTTCATGAATCAGATCCGTGATTATGTTCACAGCGGAAATGTTGATGCAGCAAAAGCTCTTTGCAGAAATACAAACACGCCTGTTTCAAGAATGATTGAAAAAGGAATCATGCGTCTTGGAAAACCGGTAAAAGAAATTGAAGGTGCAATTGAGAATGTTGGAAAGCTGGAGATCTTTAAGATGGAAAAGAATATGAATATTCTCAATTCCATTTCCGGTATTGCACCAATGTTTGGATTCCTTGGAACGATCTTCGGAGTAATCAAGATCTTCTATCAGATCGCACAGCAAAATAGTTTGGAAATTAACACTATTTCCGGCGGACTATACGTTAAAATGATATCATCAGCATCCGGATTATTGGTTGGTATGATCGCTTATGCAGCTTATCACTATCTGACATTTATGATCGACAGAGTGATCAACAAAATGGAAGTAAATGCTGTTGAGTTTATCGATTTATTAGAAGAGCCTGTTAAAGGATAATATAAAAACAAAAAGTCATGAATTTAAGACGAAGAAGTCGTGCATCAACTGAAGTGTTTTCCGCTTCATTGAATGACATTATGTTTTTCCTTTTGCTGTTCTTTCTGATCACTTCAACAATGGCAACACCGAATGTGTTGAAACTTTTGTTGCCAAATGCAAAGAGCAGTAATCAGGGTTTCAAACATCCGCTTACAATTTCTGTTACTGAAGATCTTCAGTATGCAGTAAACAATACTCCCGTTACACAGGATGAACTCGAGGCTACATTGACAGCAATGATCGCAGGTCAGCCTGATCCGACTGCATTGTTGAAAGTGGATAAAACAGTACAAGTACAAAATCTTGTTGATTTGCTTGACATCGGAAATCGTTTAAAGATCAAGATGGTTTTAGCAACACAAACATCAAAGAAATAAAATATGGATGCGAACATCCGTTCCCGCTCGGTGATCTTATCGATTGCTGTTCACGCTGGACTGTTTTTAGTTTTACTTTTCACAATGTTGAAGACACAGATTCCGCCGTTTCCTGAGCAGGGTGGAAGCGGAGGTGTGATCGTAAACATTGGGACAGTTGATGAGGCATCTGGTGATGTACAGCCAATGGCAGAAGTAATATCAAAGGATCCGGTCATTCAGAAAGTGCCGCCTGCAACTGCACCTGAAGAAGATGTCGCTACTCAGGATCTGGAAGAAGTAAATATTCCACCTGCAAAAAAAGTAGATGTAAAGAAAGATGTTAAGCCAACAAAGACCGATATAAAAAATACGACTAAGCCAGCAGAACCTGTTAAGACAGTTAATCCAAGTGCTATTTACCAGGGAAAAACTACTGCATCGAAATCTCAAGGCACAGGTTCAGGTACAGGTGATCAGGGTGATAAAAATGGTGATCCGCTTTCAAAGTATACAGGCAAAAACGGAAATGGTACCGGTGATGGTGGCGGAGAAGGAACCGGTAAGGGTGATGGAAGCGGTAAAGGAATTTCATTCTCACTTTCAGGAAGAAAATTAATTCGCACTCCACAGATCACCGATCAATCTCAGGAAACAGGAAAAGTTGTTGTCGACATCACTGTTGATAAAGACGGTAATGTTGAAACAGCAATCCCCGGAGGTCGTGGTTCAACTACTACAAGTGCATATCTTTTCCGTCTTGCAAAAGATGCAGCGAAGAAAGCAAAGTTTAATCCAAGCCCTGAGGGCGCGGATATTCAGAAGGGGACTATTTCGTTTGTATTCCTGGTGCAGTAAAACGCTTTGTGAAAATAAACACTAAGTTCACTAAAATTTGTCACAAGAACACTTATGATAATCATATCACTTGTGCTCTTGTGCTAAAAACTTAGTGAACTTAGTGTTTTATTTTTTTTTATTCAATGATGACCCGCGCACATTTAACTCCAACATCATCTTTCAAAGTTAAAATATAAATTCCTTTTTCAAATTCATCCATTGAAATCATAATCTTATTTTCGCCAGGATTCGAATTTATTTTCTTCTCAAATTTTACTTGACCCATTGCATTGCAAATTTCAATTATAGCAGTTGTTGAAACTACTGAATTATATTTCAAATTGAATTTTCCATTCACCGGATTAGGATAAACGATAAGATCATTTTTATTTTTAGAAGAATGTTCCGAAACGCCGATCACTTCTTGCAAATCACCCGATTTCATTCCCGTTCCAAAACTTGTTACCCAGATCTTTGTATGATCATACGGATTAAAGAAAACCCGTTCAGGTTGACGGAAAGGATATGATAATACATCTGTCCAGGTTGGGACCAGACTATTCATATCTTCCGAATACCACAAGCCTTGTATTTCAGTAGTCAGATACGCTTTATTCAAATTGTCCGGATCAAAGGAGATTGAAGTTACACGATCAAATTGTGAACCGGTTAACTTCGTCCAGCTACTTCCACGGTTTGTTGTTTTATACAATCCGCCTAATCCATTTGGTGCGCCGCCCCAGCCGCTGAATACACATACATACCATGAGTTTTGTGAAGGATCATTCGGATCGAGAACAATATCTTTTGTCCAGTAATGCATTCCCGGATCACTTACATCTGTCCATGAATTTGCAACCGGGTTATAAATAAAAACACCTGAGCTCGCAGTGAATGTACCGCCTGAATTTCTTCTTCCTGAATACGTACAAACAACTTTCCCATCCTGAAGTACTACTATACTTGCAGGATGACCTTCAGTACGCGGAGGATTTGTAAGCTTTGTCCATGTTGAAGATTGCTGATTATTCAAATCATTCGTCCAGTAAATTCCACCTTGCTGATTTCCCGGCGTTCCTCCATAATGAATGACGGAAGCATACATTCTGTTTTGATTATTCGGATCGATAGCTAACCAGAAAACAGGATGATTGAAAACAAAAAGATCACTCCACGAAGCACCACTGTCAGTTGAGAAAACTATTTTTCCATTGCTGTCGTTACCATCAAGTTGTGCATCTGCCAGTCGTGTGCTTTGATACATGTCATGAATGTTGGAACATGCAGCGTAAATTGTTCCTGAATTTCCTTTTTCAATTCTGTAAATTGAATTCACGGCAACACCGGTATATTGATATCCCCAACTCCATCCCATATCAGTACTTCTTATCAAACCGATATCGCTGAATGCACCAAGCATATTTGTTGGCGATGTCCATAACACTTGCCAGCTAGTAGTATTCTCAAGTCCGATACTGTGATAAGCGCGATGTTTTGGCGTAGGATTTCCGGCCGGATTTTCATCATCGTGATCGACATAAGCTTGTCGCCAGTTATTTCCGCCATCACTACTGATCTGTACATTGGAAAAATTACTGAAGATGACACGCGATGAATTGTTTGGTGCAACAGTTATTCCGAAACATGTTTCACTCCATCCGAAATTCTTATCGCCCTGATACCCTTCCCAGCCTGTTGTGATGTTTGCATTGTTTATTGTCTGATAGACTGATGACCAATTTGTCCCACCGGTAGTTGATCTTAAAACAAGCGGTGCTCCGTTTGCATCATCATTCCCGCCTAAGTAAATTGTATTCGCATCATTCCATGACATTGCAGCATACATTATAAAATCATTAGAAAAATTAATTCCTGAAGATCTGTCAACCCAGGTACCATTGGCATTGTCCATTGTGTAAACAGCTTTTGCAAATCCGTAATATTCCCAGGGCTTGATTCCATTGTAAGTGTCGCCAATATCTGAAGCAATGCAAGTGAATCGTGTTGTTCCGCCATTCTTTCCTCCTGCAAAATTCCAGATAACTTGTCCGGCAGTAATACCTGTTGTCGGCATTACCATAAATGAACTACCACCGTTTGATGAATGCAAAAGACCATCATTTGTTCCAATGTAAATGTCATTTCCATCAAAGAACACACCGCCAACAATTAATCCGGCGCCAAGAGAATTTGCAGTCTTCACTATATTGAAACTCGCACCACCATCATTAGAAATAAGAATCTGACCATATGCGCCAACAATAAATTGCGCCGGATTGTTGTAGTTTGCTTTTATGGAATAAGCAGAACCATAAATGTTGAGGTCATATGCGTTTATTGCAGTCCATGTGCTACCATTGTCAGTGGATTTTACCGGAAATTCATTGCTGCCATCATTTGATATATTGTAAGCAGTTTGTCCATCGTTGGTAAATTCAAAAGTTGAATTAGAAGAAACATTCAATTGACGGAAATCACTTTGCGAATAAGTCATTCCAAAATTAGTAGAATGAAATGATTGACTCATATCGCAACTGACATAAAATTCATCTTCATTTCCGGGATTGATTGTTGGAAAAAATAAAGCTCCACCGCCACCGATACCATGCGGATAAAATGCTACAGGTTGAGAAGAAACGGATAAGACAAGAAATAAAATTTGTCCAATGAGGAGTAGTTTAATTTTCATTTCACAGATTTTAATGTTAGAAAGGCAAATTGACGATAATTAAAGGTAATTATTTTATCATTTTGAAAAAGGTGAAAACACTTAAAATCATACACAATTACATGTTCAGCAAGAACCTAATTTTGGATACAGAATCAATTGATATTTGAGAATTAAATCAGGTTTAATTTCTAGGGTTTAATCTGCGTTGTGCCAATCTGAGGGAAAAATTTACCGCAGATCAGATTATGGCGCAGATAAACTCGCAGATCTTGGTCCAATTATGCAGAGCGTTTTATAAAACCTGGTATAATTTGAATTTTTGTCTGCGAGATTTGCGAGATCTGCGGGAAAATATTTATTGCAATATTTTTTCCCAAAGATTTCGCAGATAACGGAGATTTTATCGCAGAGTTTTAGTAATTTAAATCATGCCTTGGCATCAATTTTTTATATTGCATTATCTATGGGCCTGACCAAATACAAAGCAAAAAGAAACTTCAAGGAATCTCCTGAGCCTACGGGCGGAAAGTCAGACATTGAAAAACTACGATTTGTGGTTCAAAAGCACCAGGCTTCTCATCTCCATTATGACTTCAGACTTGAAATGGATGGAGTTTTGAAGAGTTGGGCAGTTCCCAAAGGCCCTTCAACCGATCCGGACGTAAAACGATTGGCAATGATGGTCGAAGATCATCCCTATGATTATAGAAATTTTGAAGGAATTATCCCAAGCGGATATGGAGCAGGAACTGTTATGGTTTGGGATGAGGGATTTTATGAACCATACGATAAAAAAATAACCGGGAAAAAACTTCAGGAGAAATCGCTTTTAAAGGACCTGAAATCCGGTAAACTGAAGTTTGTTTTAAAAGGGAAAAAACTAAAAGGGGAATGGGCATTAATTAAAGCTCATGGAAGAGGTGAGAATGGCTGGTTACTTTTCAAAATAAATGACAAATACGCTTCGACGGATGATGTCACTCTGAAAAAAAATAAATCTGTGATATCTAAAAAGACGATCGAACAATTGGAGAAATCATCAAAGAATTTTACGGCACAGATGAAAAAGCAGATAAAACGAAAAATGATTCACCGGTAAGAAAAAAGAAAAAAGCAAAAAAGACCGGGACTTCGAAAAAATCCGGTTCTGATAATGAGGATGAAATTGAAAAGAAAAATGTTGATGTAAAAGAAATTCTTGCAAAAGCAAAAAAGAAAAAATTTCCCGGATCAATTTCACCAATGCTGGCAACGCTTGTGGATAAACCTTTTGACCAGCCCGGATGGCTTTATGAAGTGAAGTGGGATGGTTATCGTGCCGTAGGTTTCCGGAATGGAAAGATCACAAATATAAAATCCAGAAATGATAAATCGTTTAATGAGAAATTCTATCCGGTAACTCAGGCGCTGAAAAACTGGAATGTGAATGCAATTGTTGATGGCGAAATTGTAGTTGTAAAAGAAACCGGAATTTCGGATTTTGGATCATTGCAGAATTGGAGAAGTGAAGCAGATGGTGATATATATTATTATGTCTTCGATTTACTCTGGTATGAAGGAAAAGATCTGACGCAACTTCCCTTGATTGAAAGAAGAGCAGTATTGAAATCAATTTTGCCAAATGATGGAATTATTAAATTAAGCGATGATTTTAATGATTCCGGTATTGATTTTTTTGCAGCAGCTCAAAAGATGGGTCTGGAAGGAATAATTGCAAAAAAATCGGATAGCACTTATGAGATCGGAAATAGAAGCAGAGACTGGCTGAAAATAAAAGCAAACAAGCGGCAGGAAATGGTAATAGGTGGTTATACTCTGAATGATGATTCAGGAAAATTATTCAGTTCATTACTGGTTGGTGTATTTGAGAAAGGAAAATTGATTTATACAGGTAAAGTCGGAACCGGATGGAATGTAAAGACTCAACAGGAAATGATGAAGGAATTCAAGCCTTTGATCACGAAAGAAATTCCATTTACTGAAACTCCTGACATAAATAAGCCAAGTCGCTTCAGACATGATCCACCGCATGCTACAGCAACCTGGCTTAAACCTAAACTTGTGTGCGAAGTAAGTTATACTGAAATGACAACTGATGGGGTGATGCGTCATCCTTCATTTCAGGGAATGCGAACAGATAAAAAAGCAACAGATGTGAAAAAAGAAAAAGCCATTCCGGTGAAGAAAGCAGTAAAGACTGCGAAAAAAAGTTTACCGAAAAAAGAGTCATCTAAAAAAACTTCGGTGAAAAAAGTTGCATCAAAAGAAATTGTAAAACCTGTTTCGAAAAAGGATCGTTCAACTTTTTTAAATCCGGGTGACGAGACGCAAGTAAGAAAAGTTAACGGACATGATCTGAAGTTTACAAATCTCAGCAAAATTTACTGGCCGAAAGAGAAGATAACAAAGCGCGACATGTTGAATTATTATTATCAGGTTGCGCCATACATATTACCTTATCTTAAGGACAGACCGCAATCAATGAATCGTCATCCGAATGGAATCACCGGTGAGAGTTTTTATTTCAAAGATGTGACCGGCACAGCTCCTGAATGGGCTGAGTTGTTTAAGTATAAAAGTCCGGCAGATGGAAGATTGCGCCATTATCTGGTTGCCAAAGACGAAGCAAGTTTACTTTACATGGCTTCATTAGGATGTATTGAAATGAATCCATGGCACTCCAGAGTAAAATCAGAAGATTATCCCGATTGGTGTATCATAGATCTTGATCCTGCTAAAAATACCTTTGATCAGGTAATTGAAGCGGCACGTGTAACGAATGACATTCTCGAAAGCATGGGAGTGAAGGGTTATCCAAAAACAAGTGGTTCAACCGGAATTCACATTTACATTCCTTTGGGAGCAAAATATACCTATGAGCAATCGAAAGAATTTGCCAGAGTGATCGTGAAACTTGTTCATCAGGAATTACCTAAGTTTACAAGTATAGAGCGAATAGTAAAAGCCAGAGGTGGAAAAATGTATCTGGATTTTTTACAGAACAGAGCGCAGGCGACAGTTTCTGCTCCTTATTCATTACGTCCTAAGCCCGGTGCAACAGTGAGTATGCCATTGCATTGGGATGAAGTGAAAAAGGGATTGAAGATGTCTGACTTTACCATCTATAATGCTCTTGAAAGAATAAAAAGTGAAGGCGATATTTTCAAACCTGTTCTTGGAAAGGGAATCAATCTGAAAAAAATTGTAGGATTATAACAAAAATATAAAACCGAATTATGAAAAACAGATCAAAAGGAAAACAGCTTACAAAATTTCAGGTGTTTAAAAAACTCTTATTAGGATTTTTAAAAAGGAAGAGGAATGCAAAGAAGTTTAAAGCTGCCTGATTTTGATGGAGAATTCAGGAAAGGGAAGTTTATATTTTTCAGGCACAAGTGGAATTCAGATTCCATTTCCGAAATATCTTTTTCCGAAAGAGCATGAAAGTTCATCACGACTGAAATTTTATTCTACACTTTTCAATAGTCTGGAAGTAAATAGTAGTTTTTATAAGTTGCATCGTGCTAAAACCTATGAGTCGTGGTCAAGTCAGGTTGGAGAGGATTTCAGATTTACATTTAAAGTCTGGAAGCAAATCACTCATAATAAAAACATGCAATTTGAACAGCATGATATTGTAAATTTCATGCGTAGTCTTGATTTATTAGGAAACAAAAAAGGTTGTCTGCTATTTCAGTTTCCGCCATCAACAGGAAAAGAGAATTTTAATCAGCTGAATTATTTATTAGATTCCATAAGAAATGAAAAGAGTTCTCTAGAATGGAAACTCGCAGTTGAATTCAGGAATTCATCTTGGTATAAAGAGGATGTATATGAACTATTGAAGTCGTATCATGCAAGTATTGTCCTGCATGACATATCAAAATCCAATCCGCCATTCCTTAGTTCAGAGGAAGATTTTATTTATGTCCGCTTTCATGGTCCTGCAGGAGATTACCGCGGGAGTTACACCGAAGCGTTTTTATTTGAGTATTCAGGATATATTAATGACTGGCTAGCAGAAGGTAAGACGGTTTATGTTTATTTTAATAATACTGCAGGTGAGGCTTTGAAAAATTTAGAAGAGTTAAATCGTATGATTATAAAATAAAGAAATCCGCCGAAGCGGATTTCTTTAAAATGATATGGTCAATTAAAGACCACCACTTTGTATTTTTTCCCCGCTATGAGCACGCCATTTTTCTTCGAAATATTTAGAGTCTTCGTCATTACGAGGATGAACACCCATAACGATCCGACCTTCTTTCACTCCTTGCTCATAAAGTTTCGCTCTGTCCTCAGGAATTCCTGAACCAACTAAGGCACCGATAATACCGCCTGTAATTCCACCAGCGCCTGCACCGGCAAGTCCTGCAGCTATTGGACCGGCAACAACAAGACCAAGGCCCGGAATTACCAGACTGGTTCCGATTGCGGCAATTACTCCGGCAATAGCACCAACGGTACCTCCGATTGCAGAACCTTTTCCTGCGCCTTCAGCAGCTTTGGTTCCTAATTCTGTATCGCGCATTTCTCCTGAGAAATGTTTTTTACGAGTATCATCAGACATCACTAGATTGATATCATCCTTCGTATAACCTCTTTCGTTAAGAGAGCTATATGCCTGCTCCGTACTTTCACGATCAGCAAACATCCCTGTCAGCATCTGACGGTCTGATCTTTTATCAGACATAGAATTGTTCTTTTCCATTTTTTATTTTTATTTATATGATTGAAAACATGCAAATTTGTTTTTGCATTACTTTATTTTATTTACTGCACTATCAGGAACCAGATACATATCTTTTTTGTCTGTAGCTTTTTTAGGTCTGGTATTTTCTTTTGGAGCTACCGGTTTCGTAACAGAAGTAGTATCTGATTTTGTATCTGATTTTGGCATTATAGTTTTTTGTTTCGGAGTCGTAGCAGGTTTTGTTTGCAAAGGTTCATCAGTCGGTGAACTCTGCATATCAGTTGATGGTTTTGTTCCCACTGATGTTTTGTCTTGCGGTGTAGGAGCAATTGCAGGTGCTGGCTTGCTGCCACTGTTAGCTTTTTGTGTTGGAGTAATTAAAACCTCAGTTCCGGGAGCCTGAGCAGGAACAGGTTTATTTTCTGAGTTTTGTTTTTCTGAAGGTGTATTCAGTGACCTGTCATTTAACATCACCGGATTTTTTTTGATATGATGTTCAGAAGAATCAGAGATCATATTTTTAGATGAATCCAGTTTCATAGAATCGGTCTGTGCCTTAAGACTTATTGCTGTAATACATACAATAATAAATGTGAATAGTGCTTTCATTTTTAAGAAGTTTTTGGGAATGATAGTTAAAAACGTGTGCCACATAAATGTGAGTAAATTCATTTACGTTTACTAAAAAAGTCAACGGACGTTGATCAATTCAGGATATTTGAACTTTGGCATTATCAAATCAAGAAAAAAATACACTTTTTAGTTTGTTGAATAGATAAAAAAATAAAAATCGATGAAAGAGGTAAATTACTTGTCCACCTTAACAATTTTCCGGCGAAAAATTTTATTTAGAATATGTAACTCAAAATAATAAATTCCAGGTTTAAAATTGACTAGATCTAACTCTGAATTTCTGGAAAGATTTCCAGACATAACGTTCCTGCCTAAATGATCAAACATTTTAAAGTCACCTTGAGCTTCTTCGCTTAACTTAATATAAAATTTATCTGTTGTAGGATTAGGATAAATTTCAAAATTAAAGTCCAAGTTCTCTAAGACGGAATTTGTTAAGCTGTCACAAATACTCCCTGCCACAGATCCCATTGAATAATCAGGATTGTTTGGAAGACCCCAATATGTACGTTTGCCACTAAGATAAAAACTATACATAGTAAAAATACAGCCTGAACCTAGAACGTTTGGATCATTGATCACGCTCAAATTCATGTTAAACTGATTATACATGGTATCGGCATAAGGATAGGTAATTACACCATTGTTCCATAATCAGACCAATAAATTTTATCATCTGGTGCGAGTCTTAATAACCCTGCATAATAAACGGGTGAATTAATTGTACTTAAGTGTATCCTTACTGGCAGCGATATTACTTGCTGTCAGATCATATTGAAACAAATATGAAGTGGTATCATTCTGACTCACATAAATAACATTCTCATTTGCAGAAAATGTAGAGCTTAACGTAATTGCAGAACCACCACCTCGTATACCTGAAATTACAATTGCATTAGAAAAGATACCTGTGCATCTGTCAAAATCGAAAAACTCAATCAATCCAGCATTAGTTGAAAATAATAATCGTGATCCGGATTTTGAAAACTGCATGTGACAAGCATTTCCCCATACTCTATTTCCGATTCCTTGCCTTGATTCTGCAATTCCGGAAGGTGAGATAAAATAAATCGTAAATATATTATCCCCAAGTGGATCACCGTTCCTGTCATCCTTTGTTATTAACCACCAATCCCTTCCATTGGCATGCTTTACTGCTGCAATTCCATCCCATCCTTGATATGGATGTATTTGAATATTTTTTGAGTAACTACTTTCCCTAGACCCTGATTTTCTTTCATATCAATTAATTGGAATAATATAATCCAAAAAGATGTCAGTATCGCCTGCAGAAAATAAACTGAGTGCAAATGCTGGATCTTGGAATGTATAATAAAAAGTTCATTGTACCAGGCTCTTCCAACTATAGAGTCTCCTTATCCATTATTTGGTTATTTATGTTGAAGACAAGTGTGGTTACCTGAATAACTTCCCAAAGTTCCTGCATAAAACAAAAGTTGTCCACTACTATCGGCAATAGAAGCACACGAGCCGCGTGTATCAAGCGCAGAGGTTAATGATATTAGATTTGATGTATCACTAAAATTGATCCCTGCGCTATCCCCAAAACACCAAAAGGAATTTTGCAATTGAGCAATCGCGGAATTATTTAGTAAAAAATTAAATATTATAAAAATGCGAGCTAAGAATCCTGCAGCTCAGCTTGCATTAATTTTAGAGAATAATCACCAATCTGACCACATTGAGAAATTACACTTTTCATCAGAAATTAAAAAAGTTTTAGACTTCTTAATTTAAAGTCATTAATGTTTATTTTGAATTTAATCAAATTATTGCTTTAACAAAGTATGCAATTTGTATGTATAATAAAAAAAGGCTTACAGGTTTAAACCTTGTAAGCCTTTGATCTTTAGTGTGGGAGCTACAGGGTTCGAACCTGTGACCCTCTGCTTGTAAGGAGGTAGCTAGTACTTGATTGTTGTTTATTGTTACTTTCCATTACTTTGCAAATGACTGATTTATAATTATATATTTTAATATGCGCTTGCTTAATTTGCATTGTTTTTTACATTTGTTGCAACCATGTTGCAACCGACATAAAAAAATGGCATCTGTAAAACTCAAACTGTTCAAAGGCAAGGTACTGAAAAACGGGGAACATCCGATAGTGATTCAGCTAATCAAAGATCGCAAACGAAAGGTAATTTCTACCGGACGGTCCTGTCCAATTGAACATTGGGATGAGAAAGAAGGATTGCCTAAAAAGCAGCATCCCAATCGTGTCCAATTGACAACTTTCCTTTTGCATAAAAAGAAAGAAGCACATGACTTACACAATACCATTGAAACTGACAAAGGTTCATCCTATTCAATGGAGGAGTTTGAAAGGAAAATATAGAAACGAGAATAAAAAAGCATCTTTCTTTAAATATGTCGATGAATTAGTTGCAAATTTCATTGCCACTGGACGAGTCGGGAATGCCAAAATTTATAAGGATACCAAAAGAGAAGTCTATAAATTCCGCAATGGCCTTGATTTGGCATTCACCGACATTGATCTTAAATTCCTTAAAAGCTTAGAAAATTTTTTTCCGAACACGAGGTTATAAAGAAAATACGATGAGTGTTTTTTTCAGAACATTGAGATCGATTTATAACAAAGCCATCATTGAGAATTATGTCAAGAAAAGTCTTTATCCATTTGACATTTTTAAAGTTTCACAGTTTGATACAAAAACTCAAAAGAGAGCATTGTCTCAAATAGACATAAAAAGTCTAATTGAATATTACCCTGCCTTAGACAATCCACTCTTCAAATCTTATAGCTATTTTATGTTCAGCTTTTACATGATGGGAATGAATTTTCATGACATGGCTTTTTTAGAATGGGATCAGATTAGTTCCGAAAAATTATCATACATAAGAGCAAAAACTAGAAAACATTTTGTAGTAAAGATTCTTCCTCCAGCTCAATCAATAATAGATATTTTCAAGATAGCAAAAGAAGGTAAATATGTATTTCCGATTTTCAATGAATTAAAACATACGACTCCGCAATCCAAACATAACAGAATTAAAAAAGTTCTTAAAATGTACAATAAAGATTTGAAAGAAATTGGAAGTGCATTAGAGATTAAAACACCTTTGACTTCTTATGTTGCCAGGCATACATGGGCAACTAGTATGAAAAAACTAGGCGCCTCAGTAGGAATTATTAGCGAAGGATTGGGACATGACTCTGAAGAGACAACTCAAATTTACTTAGATAGTTTTGGCAATGACGTTATGGATAAAGCAAATGAATTGCTATTAAAAATTTGATTACCCTAAAATGGCGAATTTAGCCATAAAATTATATTCGTCGAGTTAATTTTTTAATTGAAGTGATATCATTAAAAAATAACTTCATAATTACTCCAGAAACGGATAAGGGTTTTTTCTTAAAATTCAATGAAAATTTATAATTTTCATTTGATTTTTTATTTAATGTTGAAAACCTACTTTGTAAGAAACGAATCATCTTTTAATAATTTTACCTTTGCAGCCGATTAAATTTGGAAAACCTCAGACATCTGTTAGGGTATACAAGAATCATTAAATCATGGGTAACAATAAATTTAAAAAATCTAATGAGGATTTTCTTAGTCATTACTATGTGCTTGGCTATTATTACATCAAGAGCTGTAACAGCCACGGTCAAAGGTGCACTTCCATCTGTTCTTACCGAATGTTCCGGTTTAGACTTTAATGGAAATTCGTCCTTTTGGACACATAATGATTCGTGGGGTGATGATCAACTTTATCGAATATCATCAACTGGAAATCTCCAACAAACGATTACAATCAATGGGGCAAATAATCGTAATTGGGAAGACATTACTCATGATCAGAACAGAGATCATCTATTCATAGGCGATTTCGGTAACAATGATAACGATAGAACCGACCTCAAAATATATAAGATCCCATATCCGAATGCTTCAACCACATTTTCAACAGCTGAAATCATCGAATTTACATTTTCTGATCAAGAAGATTTTCCTTCCGCTTGGATGAATTTTGATGTCGAAGCATTTTTTCATTTCAACAATCGTTTATATTTATTTACAAAGGCCGACGGTTCGGCTGTGGGTTACACAAAGATGTACTCTCTTTCTCAAAATTCTGGACCTCATATTGCTAATCTGGTTGATAGTTTTTATACAAATGACCGTACTACTTCCGCTACCATAAGTCCCGACGGAAACTCTATGATATTAATGTCTAATTCTCACATTCATATTTTTAAGAATTTTAGCGGTACAGATTTCTTCGGTGGACAGCATACGCAATTAAATATAAGCGGATCGTGGACACAGAAGGAAGGAATTTGTTTACAAGTAATAACGAAGTTCATTTAACAGATGAAAATACAGGTTCTGGCAACAATCTATATTATCTCAATCTGGCAAGTTATATACCAACTTCAACTACAACGAGTGTAGATGAAAATATAAATTTGGAAGTTGATATTTTTCCGAATCCTACTACACAATATGTAAACATGCGTTTTGAGGAGAATTTGAAAATTTTGGAAGTAAAAGTTTCTGATGTTTCCGGAAAGTTAATCGATTCTCATCTTTTCAATAGTGTGCAGGAAATTAAATTGGACCTTGGCAAACTCAATCCCGGTCTTTATTTTTGCAACATTTATTCTAACGGAATTTTAATAAGGACAGAAAATATTTTAAAGCATTAGCACATTCAATCTAATTTAACCTTCCTAAAATAAAATAATCATGAAGAAAATAACTTTTGCTCTTGTAGTTTCGATAGGAATACTCTTTGGCTGCAATAGCAATACACCAAATGAGGATACTAAAAATCAAAAAGCAGAACACAAACATGGCGATCATAATGATGGCAAGCATGAACATAGTGATGGGGCCATTCACGAAAATGAAGATTCTGTAAAACACGGAGGATTTGATGCCGAAAAAGATTCGTCACATCATGAGCATGAATCACACAAAGGCCATGATCATTAATCGGATATGTAAAGCAAGCGGATATGAATCACTTGTTTTTAAAATTTCTATTAATCTAAATTCTTAATTTTAAGCATGTACTTAAAATTAAGAATTTAGATTAAACTTTGAATATCTTTTAAAATGAAGCCAAAAGGCGTTATCGTATTGGCACTATTCTTTACATTGTCTGTAATCTTTCTCGTTTATATCATGTTAGGTTTAATACCAATGGTTCTTTTCTCATTTGGTTTTCTTGGCGGATTCGTTCTTTGGTTGATTATACCTACTAACTTGTCTTTTAAAAATATCAAATCTCCATTTTTTTATTACCCTTTTTTTTCATTCTTCATAAATTAGAAGAATGATATATGGGATTTTTCTCAAAGCTTTCGGAAATTACTGGTGTTGCTACACCATCAACCGATTCTATTCTAGTCTACTTATTGTATTGCTTCGCCAGATCCTGGTTCTTAATTCCATATTTGATGAAGCACAAATATTCTTTTGGGCACTACCTCGTTTGGACCTTTTTTTACCGCAATGGGAGTTAATGAGCTTGCCCATTTTATCTTTCCATTCTTAACGAATAATCCATACGGATATTTCCCGGGAATGGCTACAGTTGTTTTACTTGCACCAGTTGCTTGGTGGGGGATGTTTCGACTTTCACGAAAGGATATTGAGAATAATTAGGCAAAATCATTAAGCTAAAAACCATTAAATTAAGGACAGAGTATTCGCCAGCCGAAATGGGACTATTAATTTGAGGAATTTGATCTATTAGTTGAACTATGAAATCTTCAAAAACCTAGCATTAAAAGCCACAATAATAGTACTTAAACTCATCAAAACTGCACCTGCTGCCGGATTAAGCATTATTCCAAACATGCCCGCTGCCAATGGAATAGCAACTACATTATATCCGGTAGCCCATATTAGATTTTGAACCATTTTCCTGTAGGTGGCCTTTCCAAAAAGAATAAGACTGACAATGTCTTCAGGATTGCTGTTTACTAAAACGATTCCTGCTGTCTCCGCTGCAATATCGCTTCCACTTCCAACTGCAATGCCGACATCTGCTTGCGCTAAAGCAGGAGCATCATTAACACCATCCCCGGCCATTGCAATGTACTCACCCTTTTGTTGTAGTTCTTTGATCTTGTCAAGTTTTTGATGTGGTAGAACTTCAGCATAATAACCATCCATATTTAATTGCCGGCTGACACTTTCAGCGACTTTATTATTATCGCCTGTTAAAAGGATCGATTTTATTTTGGCAACATGTAGTCTTTCAATTGCTCTACCTGATTCCGGACGTATTTCATCGGCAAGAGATATAAATCCACTTACTTTATCATTAACTAATACATACACAACCGTTTCATTTGGTTGACTGTCTTTAAGTAACATTTCAGGATAATTTTTCTGAATAAATGCCGGACTGGAAACTAAAACTTTAGAGTTGTTTATAATTCCAGTGATACCTTGCCCTGTAATAGCTTTAAACTCAGAAACAGGAAGTGGGTTCAATTTTCTTACATTTGCCTTTTTAACTATCCCTGTGGCAATTGGATGTTCGGAATTTTGTTCAAGTGAAAAAGCCATTTGAAGTATTAACTCATCATTGACAGACGAATCAAATGAACCATACCGGATCACATTGAAATTTCCAAAAGTAAGTGTACCCGTTTTATCGAATATAACTGTGGTAACCTTTCTGGAATTTTCAAATGCTGTTCTGTTTTTGATCAACAAACCATGTTTTGCAGACAAGGAGGTAGATTTTGCAACTACTAATGGCACAGCTAAGCCTAATGCATGTGGACAGCAAATTACTATTACTGTAACCATTCTTTCCATTGCAAATGCCAATGACTCATTTGCAATAGACCACCAATAAAAGAAAGTAGATATACCTGCAGCTAAAGCTACGATAGTTAAAATTCTTGCCGCTTTGTCAGCGAGTAATTGTGTTTTGGATTTTGTCTTTTGGGCATCATTGACTAACTTAATAACACTTGCAAGATAAGAGTCTTTCGAAGGATGTGTGACAGAAATTTTTAAGGAACCATTTCCATTGATAGAACCTGCAATCACTTTTTCCCCCTTTTGCTTTTTCACGGGGACCGATTCACCTGTAAGCATTGATTCGTTAATATAGCTTTCTCCATCTGAAATAATTCCATCGGCTCCAATCTTTTCTCCGGGTTTGATTAGAATCAGGTCGCCGATATTTAAGGAATCAACTTTAACTTCGTGGGTCATTTCACCTTTAATTAAATGAGCGCTTGATGGTAATAATTGTACCAGCAGTTCCAATTCTCTTGAGGCCCCGGCAATAGATTTCATTTCTATCCAATGTCCAAGTAACATAATTAGAATAAGTGTACATAGTTCCCAAAAGAAATCCATCCCTTGTAAACCAAATACAGTAGCAACACTATAAGCATACGCGACAGTGATAGCAATCGCAATCAAGGTCATCATTCCAAAAGTTCTTTGCTGGAACTCATCAACAAGACCTTTCAGGAAAGGAAATCCTCCATATACAAAAACCACAGAGGATAAAGAGAAGAGAACATAAATTGAACCTGAAAAAGAAAAATCAAAACCAAACCATTTTTGGATCATAGGCGAAAGCAACATAACCGGAATAGTAAGGAATAGCGTTACATAAAACCTACGTTTAAAATCCTCGATCATCATTTTATGATGGTCATGGTGCATCATTCCCATCGGGGATTTGCATGATTCGAATGTTCAACGTTATTATGTCCTTGATGTTGATGTTCCATATGATTGTTTTACTTTTTAATTTAAGAGTTAATGTTCTATTCTAATCAGGTATAAATTAGTGCTTAAATTAACCGCTTTAGCTCCGATGATCAAATTGTTTATAGGATTCTTCCATCAATGTTTTTTTTAGTATCCTCTAACATATTTTTCAAACACCAGTTACAATACATATTTGCGAAAAGGAAGGAAAGAAACTTATAGAACCATTGTTTTGGCGGCAAATAGCTAATAGAAAGTTTCGCGATAGTTGAATTTTCAAGTGGAGATAATTCAAACCACATTCGATACCATGACATTATAATAATTTTAGCATCACCAATTGTCTCCCATTCTTTTAATAAAGGCGCTTGCCACTTGGTAATTGTTGTGGTGAAATAAATAATCATTCCTGCCATCTTTCCATACCAACGATATTTTGCTCCAACTCCACTTGAATTTTTCGATAGTTGTTCTAATTTTAATTTGCTTCCCATCATCATCATAGAACTTTCGCTCATGTGCATTCCTGTTTTTGAAAAATCATCCATTTGCTGAAAAACAATTTCAGGACTGGAATTAATTATAATACTTTTCGATTTTGTCTTCATACTTTAAGATTTTTCTGACTAAAATAGTTTGTTTTATTTGTCAGGAATTTTATTCGACAGATTTATTCTTTCAACTGCGCTTCACTTAAATGCCTGTAAGCATTTTCTACCATAACAATTCCATCATCTACAATTACACCAATTGCCAAAGCAATTCCCGTAAGTGACATGATGTTGGAAGAAAACCCTAGAAGATTTAAGAGAATAAAACTTGATGCAACCGAAACAGGAATTTGAATGAGAATTATAATTGCGCTTCGCCAATGGAAAAGAAAAATTAAAATGACTATAGTAACACTAATAAACACTTCAACCAGTGTTCCCTTTACTGAACTAATAGCTTCTTCAATTAATCCACTTCTGTCATAATTAATTTTAAATTTCACGCCTTCAGGTAAACCTTTTTGTAATTCAGCCATTTTTGCCTTTACGTTTTTTATAACCTCATCAGCGTTTTCTCCGTATCGCATTACTACAATTCCACCGACTTTTTCGCCTTCTCCGTTTTCGTCAAAAATTCCGTATCGGATATCGCCACCCATTTGCACCGACCCAACATCTTTAATTCTTATGGGAACATTATTGGAAGTGCTAAGTGAAATATTTTCAATTTCACCGATTGATTTAATGTAACCCAAACCTCGCACGATATATGACTTATCGCTCATTTCAAATTTTCGTCCTCCAACATCATTGTTATTTGATTTTACCGCTTGCAAAACGTCCATCATTGAGAGATTAAAGAAGTTCAGTTTCACAGGGTCAATAATTACCTGATACTGTTTTTGAAAACCTCCGAAGGAGGCAACTTCACTTACTCCGGGAACTGTTTGTAAAGAAAACTTGATATACCAATCCTGCAAAGCACGTTGTTCGCCAAGATCATATCCTTTGGCATCTAACGAATACCAAAAGATATGGCCAACGCCTGTTCCATCGGGGCCGAGTGTGGGTGAAATTCCTTCAGGTAAAAGTTTCTGTGCAAAATTTAACCGCTCTGCTACCCTCGTTCTAGCCCAATAAATGTCAACATTGTCCTCAAAAACTAGATATACGAAACTCATTCCGAACATAGATGAACCTCGGATATTTTTAAGTTTCGCAATGCCTTGCAAATTTGAAACGAGTGGATATGTAATCTGGTCCTCGATTACCTGCGGGCTTCTCCCCATCCATTCAGAAAAAACAATTACCTGATTTTCGGATAAGTCAGGTATTGCATCTACGGGGTTGTGCTGCACTTCGTAAAGTCCCCACCCTAACATGCCTGCTGCAAAAAGTAATACAACAAAGCGATTGCGCAATGAGATTGATATAAGACGTTCAACCATTGTTGTTTGAATTAGTGTTTTTTCATTTCAGATAATTCCATTCCACACTTTGGGCAATCTCCCGGTTTATCGGATAGTACTTCTAGGTCCATCACACATTGGTAGAATGCTTCTCCATTTTTCAACATCGTTGTGTCAATATTGAAGTTTTGTGATGTGTTTTGACCTTGATTTGTTGTGGAATCGGGCAAAGTTCCTTTTTCACTTCTGTTTGATGAACTATTGCAGGCGCCTAGTAATATTATACTATTTAATGCTAGTAAAAGAATTGCATTTTTCATTTATACTATTTACTTAGAGAGTTTACATTTTCATTCCCGGCATTTCTTGATGGCCTTCCATAGGGTTCGCTCCTTTTTTAAAAATATATTCGCTGTTCAATAAGTATGCACCTTTCACAACAACAACATCTCCTTCTTTCAATCCATCAATTATTTCAATTTGGCTACTGTTCTGCATACCTACTGTTACCATTTTATTTTCAAACACTCCATCATTGTTTCTCACCCACACATTTGCTCCTTTACTATCCTGAACAATTGCATCTAAAGGCAGCACATAAGATTTTTTCTTTTCTGTTTGTAAGTTTATATTAGCTAACATTCCGGGCTTTATTTGTCTTGATGAATTAGTTAACTGAAATCTTGCCAAAACATACCGTTGTGGCGCTTGCACTTGTGGATCAATAAAAACTACTTTCCCCGAAAACAATTCTTGAGTTGCAGCAGGAATAGAAAAACTAGCTTCCGTTCCAATTTTTATATAAGTTAAATAGGGGAGATAGACTTGGGCTTCTACCCATAGTGCATTTATTGAAGCGAGTCGGAAAGAGTAGCGCCTGCTGAGACGTAATTCCCTTCATTAACAGATATTTCGCTCACAAAGCCCTCCGTTTTCGCAAACACCGGAATATTTTGCAGAATTTGCTTGGAGGTATTAAGTTGATCGATTTGCAATTCGCTCATTCCAAATAACAGCAACTTATTTTTAGTGCTTTCGATAAAATCACCAGTTGAAAATGACTTTTGTAGAGCTAGCAAATATTCTTCTTGCGCCAAGTTTAAATCTTCACTGTAGATTTCATAAAGCATCTGACCTCTGCTAATGTATTCTCCAATGTTTCTTACGGCTAACTTTTCAATTCTTCCTTGGACTCTTGCACTGATAGCATCTGAAAGATTTTGGTCCACTGTAACTTTTCCTGTAAGGGTAATTTCTTTAGCCAACTCATGAACACGAACTGTGTCATATGTAATGTTACCTAATTGGATTTGTTGGGAACTTAGTTTTATTTGTCCCGTTTTGAGATTATTCCTTTTTACCTTAATCAGTTTCATGTGGCAAATTGGACAGTTGCCAGCTTTATTTTCTATCACTTGCGGATCCATTGAGCATGTGAAATACTCATCTGATCCCGCCATCTCGGCCTGATTATTATTTTTTTTGCATGAAATTAGCAACAGAATGGATGCTAAAAAAAAGCATCATGACTTGGTTTGCGATATTTATTTTATTTCTGTACATTATTTTCGGTTTGAATAAAGCTTTCGCTGTCTACCATAAATTGTGCATTGGCAGCAACCATTTCATTTTCTTTTAATCCGGATTTTATTTGAACCAATGAATCTGTGAAAGCTCCCGTTTGTATTAATTTAGTAACAAAACAGTTTTCTGATTTTACAAATACGATTTGATTATATCCTAAGTTTACAATTGCATTTCGTGGCAACCATATTCCCTTAATTTCTGATGAAGTAATATTAGCAGAAACCAGAGTACCTATTTTAAGTTGTCGGTCTTGGGAATTCTTCAAATACACTCTTGCTTTAATTGCAGAATAATTTTGACCGGCAACAGGTTCAATGTAACTGATGGTGGATTGAATAACAGTAGTTGGATTTGCTTCAGTAGTGAGAGACTTTATCACCTATATTGATTAGTGCAGCATCTTGTGGAAATATATCCAACACTGCCCAAACCTGACTTATATTGTAAACCGAAAAAAATGCCTGACCACTTTGCAAATACATTCCTTCCTTAATTGAAAGTGCGGAGGTTCTTGAGGAGGAAAGATTCTCAACTTGCATTTGTGTGGGCGATTCACTAGTTGTATTCATTCCTGAACTCATTCCATTCCCCTTGGAAGGTGCAGCAGAAGTAACTCCACTGCTAATTCCTAAATCATGAATGTGCCCAGTATAAGGGCTGTATATTGGTAATGGATTTATCGGTTGTTTCGTGGTTTCAATTTGTTTAAGTTGTTCATTGTTTAATCCTAGCAATTGTAATTTAGTTTTAGATGAATTGATGAGCGGAAAGTCCTTAATAGAACTGTTCAAAAGATAAATTAGATTTTGTTGTTCAGTCAAAATTTCCGGACTGTAGATATCCATGATTCGCTGACCTTTAAAAACATTTTCAAAATTGAAGCGCACATACAATTTTTCAATTCGCCCACTGAACCGTGCGCTGATATTGTTGAGTGAGCGAGGATCGTAAACAATTACGCCTATTGCATTTAATCGGGGCGTGATCGTTTGTTGCATAGGTAGAATTGTTTTTACGTCACTAAATACTGTTTGATTAGTTGGTTGTTCTAAGCCTTCCAACTCACTGGTCTTGTTTGCCTGAATGTGTTTGTGTTCGTCTCGGCTACTACAAGACGAGATGAAAATCAGAATTGCAATCCCGATAAACACCGAGAAAGCAACGATCCCATTGCCTCTTGCCATGCCCTTATCGAATTTCCAATTCTTTTTCATATTCTACTTGTAATTTAAAAAGTACATTCAATTGGTCTAATTCATTCATTTTTGCCATTCGATGCATCTTCAACGCATCAAGTACGACAAAAAGATCCTCTGTATTTTGCTCATAGGCAAGCATTGAGGTTTCATAACTCTTGAAATAGGTTGGAATTATCAGATTGGTATAATTAGTTAGTTGCTGCTTTGAATATTTCATTTGTGTCTGCAATGAGGCTATTTTCCCTGCTGTTTCATTGACAAGAGATTGTTTTTGATAACCTATAGCATTGAGGGTGTTGTTCAACCCTTTAATATTTGATTTGTATTCTTTGGTTGCCCACGGCGCAATTGGAATTGTCATCATTCCCATTGCTGAATACTGATTAGGCATCATACCCAGTGATTGCATGTGACTTAGTGAAATTCCAAAGTCAGGCAAGCGTTTCGATTTTTCGTATTGCTGTTGGAATTTAAGTAAGCCAATATTTGCATCAAATTGTTTGATATCGCTGCGTGATGTTGTAATAAGGAAAGTATCAATTAACTGCAATTCATAATCGTATGATATGAATGAGGTATCAACATCAAACTCATATGACTTGTCAATATTCATGAGAGTGTTAAGTTCAATATTTTTCATTTTCATATCGCCAACCAACATTGCTTCCATATTGCGTAATTCAAATAAGTCTGCCTGAGATTTGTAAATGTTATTGAGTTTTTCTTTGTTAAAGGTGAAACGATTTTGTGCAACCTGAACGATATAATTTAAAAGGGAATCGGTTTGCATCAATACATAGTATTTCTTTTGCAGCACTATCCATTCGTAATAATTCGTTTTAGCCATTGCGAACATTTCATTCTTCTTTGCAGCTTTTCCTTGTTGTTCAATTGAAGCCATGCCCTGCATAAATTGATAATTCGCCTTTTGTTTTGCAGGATTCGGAATCATTTGTTCTCCTGTTATCATCCACATCCCATCGCTAAAGTTTTTGTAGGGAGCTTGCCACGGACCTGTAGAAAAAGTGGGAGGCATCCAACTTTTTGCCATCTCCGAATAATTATTCGCAGCATTGATTTGCTCATCATACATTTTGAGCATTGGGTTATTACTTTCTATCCTACTCAAAACTGAGTCAATTGTCAACACTTGTCCGAATGTTTGAATTGCACAAACACAAAAAATAAATAGCAATATTCTTTTATTATTCTTCATTTATTCCCGGCAGGATTATTTTTCCATGTTTTTTTAATTCTCTTTCCTTTCCCATTTCATAAATTATAGGTGTTACCAATAAGACATAAATAGTAGAAGTAATTACACCGCCAATCAAGGGAATTGTAATTGGCAACATCACATCGCTGCCCGTACCAGTTGACCAGAGTATAGGAATTAAGCCAAAGAGCGAAACGGAAACAGTCATTAATTTTGGCCGCAACCGTTGAACGGCACCGTCCATTATGTATTTACGTAAATCAGCCTTTGAAATAGTTTCATTTGAATTACCTTTATCTTTAACCAACTTTTCCATATACTCATTAAGGTATATAACCATCAACATTGCTGTTTCAATTGCTACACCAAACAATGCGATAAAACCAACGGCAACGGCAACTGATAAATTCACTCCATAGAAATAAACCATATACACTCCGCCTATTAATGCAAACGGAACAGTAATAATAGTCAGTAAAGCTTCTTTCAATGATTTGTAAGTAAAATACAATACCATAAAAATGATAATAAGAACAATTGGCATTATAAATTTTAATGTTTTGTTCGCACGAATTTGATTTTCATATTGACCGCTCCATTCAAGGTTGTAACCTTTCGGAAGTTTGGAAAACATTTTGTCCAATTTGTCTTGTGCTTCTTTCACTGTGCTTCCCAAGTCACGATCCCGTACATTGAACAATACTGTTCCCCGCAACATAGCGTTTTCTGAGTTAATCATTGGTGGACCTTCCGAAACAGTTACTTCAGCTACTGATGAAAGCGGAACGGTTCCATAATTCATAGTTTTTATTGGAATTTGGTTTATGGCTTCTAAACTGTTTCTGTAGTCCTGTGCGAACCGTGCATTCACCGTAAATCGTTCTCTGCCTTCAATTGTTGTAGTTAGATTCATTCCCCCTAATGCAGTTTCAACATACATATTCACATCATCCACACTCAAACCATATTTCCCAATTTCGTTTTTTTTCACTGTAATATCCACATATCTCCCTCCTGTAACGGGTTCAACATATAAATCTTTAATGCCATTGATCCCTTGCAATTCATTTTTCATTTTTACCGCAAGAGTATAGATGGAATCTAGATTCTGTCCATAAATTTTCAATCCTACATCTGTTCTTATTCCTGTTGAAAGCATGTTGATTCGGTTGATAATAGGTTGAGTGAAACCGTTAACTACACCTGGAATTTGCAACTTTGCATTCAATTCGTTAATTATCTCGTTCTTGGTTATACCGATTCTCCATTGTGCCTTTGGTTTCAATAGAATAATTGTTTCAATCATACTGATTGGAGAATTATCGGTCGCTGTGTTTGCTCTGCCAGCTTTGCCTAATACATTTCCTACTTCAGGAACTGACATAATTAATTTATCCTGTACCTGTAAAATTCTTTTAACCTCAGAATTTGATACATCTGGTAGTGTTACAGGCATGAACAGTATAGAGCCTTCATCCAATGGAGGCATAAACTCTGAGCCCATTCGAAACAACATAATACCACCAACGGTGAGCGCTATTATATTTAGTGCTATTACTGTTTTTCGCCAATGCAAGCACCATTTCAAAATAGGAGAGTAAATCTTCTCCAAGACCCGCGTTACAGGGTTTGCACTTTCAGGTTTTAATTTCCCTTTTAGAATAAATGAAATCAAAACAGGTGCAAGCGTAATAGCAAGAAATGCATCAATAATAAGTATGAAAGATTTTGTCCAAGCTAGTGGATGAAACATTTTTCCTTCAATACCGGTAAGTAAAAAAACGGGGAGAAAAGAGGTAATTACAACGATGGTTGAATAAAACACACCAGGCCCTACCTGTTTCGAGGACTTTTCAATAATTTGTAATCGTTCTTTACTTTCCACCTTTGCAATTATTTTTAAAAAAATAGCGAAACTATTTATTAATAACAGCACAAGTTACAATAAACAATTTTTTAAAATATGACTTCTGTCCTGTAATACAGCATATAACTATTGCTTTACAACACTTTCCAAGGCCATGTCACACTTAGGACAATTATCTGCTTTCGCTGAAATTACTTCCAAGTGCATTGGACACTGAAAAAATGTTTTTCCCGAATCAACTTTTGACGTGTCGAGAGTAAATGTGCTTGTTGTTGATCCATCTTTTGGTGATGAACACGCTACCATTAAAACTGCAATAGCGGAAATTACAAATGCTTTTTTCATATTTTATTTATTTATTAACCTTGTTTTATTGTTCACTCTCGCTTCTAATAAATTACATTTTGAATCCATCTTGAATGCTTACATGCCATCTTTTATCAAGCATTTTTATATTTATTGTCTGATAAATTTGCTTAACAATTCTCCCTTTTCTGTTTCAATTTTTAAAACATACATTCCATTTTCAGGAGAAATTTTCAAATTTACTTCTCCATTGATTACCTGACATTTGCTGTTAATAGTACATTGCCCTAAAACATTTTCAATTTTAAAATTGTACTCTCCATCTGGAACCGCACTAAGTAGCATTTTAATTTCTTCAGAACCCGCGGGATTAGGATACAATAAAATTCTACCCGTTTCAACCACAGAAATATTTGTCGTCGGAATATAAATACCACTTTTGAATTTTACAGTTCCTGAAATATCGTCTTGCCAAACGACATAGACATTTCCATCATGAATTGCAACGTCTGCGTTCACAACTCCTGCATTAGCAATTGTGTCAGTTACCGGATTCAAGCCGTTATTTATATCAGATGAAAACCGTAATAGTGCTTTATTTTCACCTGAAACTGTTTCCTTCCACACTATTCCGACGGCAGACTCATAGTTTGAGATTCGTGGGTAGTTCTGATCATTATTACCTGATAATTGTTGAACAGATGTAAGCGACATATTACTGATAGACGAACTGCTGAAATAAACTTTTGGAGAACCACTTGCACCATTCATGAAAACCGAATACAGAGAATCTTCAACGATAACTCCATCTGGTCCCGTAGACGGACAAGCCATAATCATCCAATTATTTAAATCAACATTCCAGCCGTTTGTAAACGATATAGCATTATCCATTGAGATACTTGTCCAGCTATCTCTAATATTGTTTAGGTTGTCACGATAAAGCATAGCAACAGTATTTCCTTCGCTTACAATTGAACTCGGACAGCAATCACATACGACGCCACCTGACCAGCCACTTGCTAAAACATCTGTTATAAAAGTATTTCCATAATCCGAAGATCTTGTTACCATCCATCTTGCATTTGAAAAGTTAGGATCCAATTTCATAAACCCAACTATTGGATTTCCTGAATCGTCTATTGTAACTGTTGGAAACCGACTAAGGTCAGGAGTAACGAAATCCACTTGAATTGGTGATGAAAATGACTGTCCACCATCAAAAGAACTGACAATGTAAATCGGGTTAACATCTTCGGGTGTTTCTTTGATCACAATGTAAACTGTATCTCCTCGTGAAGCAATGTCTGGCCCGGCCCAAGATGCAGTAAATACAGGGATTGAAGGTGGGTTGATCGTTATAGGGCTTGTAAACATTGTTCCGTTCCACTTGGAGAATTTACATTCATTTGACGATCCTTTTCCCCAAATAATCATAGGATTTCCTGAAGCATCAGTAACAACTCTAGGATGAAGGTTCCCATCCATTGACATTGCAACGGTGACTTCAGATGACCATGTCACTTGCTGGGCATCTGCTCTTAGGATAAATAATATTGAGAGAAGTAGGATAAGATATTTCATTTGTTAGATTATAGTTTAATTATTTTACAATACTGAGATTTATGGTTGTCAGTAACTCTTAAAATATATATACCTGATTGAATACTGTGCAAGTCAATAATAAATTCTGATGAATTGTAATTCAATTTTTTTGAGAGAGCACAGTCTGGTTTGAGCTATTAAATACAGAGTATTCTATTTCTTTTTCAAAACCTTTCAGTGAAATCCTTACAGATCCGGAAACGGGATTAGGACTGCATTCTAACACTTCAATATTCTTACTTGGATTATTTATATCTGATGTTCCTGGTAAAACAACAAACGATCCCATCATACCATCATCTTCATGGTGTAGTAAATGACAATGATACATGTAAGGTATGGTGTCTGCAAAATCTTCAAACTTGGTTATAAAGGATACTGATTCATTAGGCATGACTAAAACAACATCCTTCTTCACTTGTTCTGAAACAGGAACAGAAATACCATTGACATCGGTGACATAAAATTGTACATCATGAATATGAAATGGATGGGCGATCAGTGTATTATTTATTAAAGTCCATTTTTCAACATGATTTAAATAGGTAGTATCGTTTATCGTATCCATACTAAATTGATGTCCATTGATTGTAAATGGACCTTCAACCATTTCCATCGGCCCCATAGTTTGTGGCGCAAAAACGATATCTCTTGTTCTGTTTATCAGACTAGCATCAATTGGTTGGAAATTAACTAATGAAGTTGGAATAGAGGTAACGGATTAAGTGTTGGGGCAACAACATTTATTTCAAGAAGATCATAATCCGCACCATTTAAGAAATTCAGGTTGTAGTCGGGAATTTGACTCATTCCATTTCCAACATTTTGAGCACCTAGAATTCCATCAGGTAATCCACTGCCGTAATTCATCATTGAAATAGTTTGCCCCTGCATTCCGGTAAGATCAATTAGAATTTCAGCTCTTTCTCCGGGTGATAATTGTAATCGGTTTTTTGCAATAGGGGATCTAACTAAACCACCATCCGTTGCGATTTGATAGAAAGTCATATTGTTTGAGAAACCAAATAAGAATGAACGATCAGATGCACCATCGAGTAATCTAAAACGCACAACTTGCGCAGGTGCATTAAAAAAAGCATCGATGGTCGCATTGATCATTGGCACAGTATCAAACACAGTAGCAATTGCTGTCTGATATAGTACATCAAAACATTTGGTCTGAACTATAAGTGGAACATCATCTATTCCATAAGTTCTCGTAAATTCAATGCTGATTCAGCACTGTCTTTCACTATTATTAATCCTGCAAGTCCTTTTGAAACTTGAATATCAGTACGATTTTGACCATGTGGATGATACCAATATGTTGCAGCATCATTCATTACGGTAAATGAAGGCGACCAGGTTGCTCCCGGCATGATCATTTGGTGTGGACCACCATCCGCATGTGCAGGAACATGTAAACCATGCCAGTGCATAGTTGTAACCGGTGGAATATTGTTTGTTACATTCAGTGTTACATTGTCACCTTTATTTAAAATCAACGTTGGGCCAAGAATGTTTCCATTAACACCATAAGTCGGGGTTTGATGGCCTGCAAAAAATTCCGTTGAATCCGCTTGAACCGTTAAATTGAAATTTGTACCCGACAAAGTGGGTGGAATAAATAAAGGATTTTGTGAATACGATTTATTAGCAATGACGAAAAGGATCGTCACTGCTAATAAATTGAATATTGATTGTTTGTTTTTCATTAGTGAGCAATATTTATTCTTTTGTTAATTGATTTGCCATTACTAAGGATTTGTACTGTATAAACACCGGATGGGATGCTAGACAGGTTCGAACTTACTTTATGGATTCCGCTGTTGGCTTCTTCATTTGCAATCTCGCGAATTAATTTTCCTGAAACATCTAACAGATTGATCGTAACATTAGTCTTTGATTTCATATTCAATTCAATTGAGAATAGATCATTCACAGGATTTGGATACAATGAAACATTTTCAATTGTTGCAGGTAAATCATTTACTTTTGACGTTGCAAAGAAGTTTCTTGCCGCAATACCAATTGCAGTTGTATCACTTATGGAAAATCCCACATTTGTAAAAAGCACATCATGTCCTGACCCTGCAGCAACTGCTACAGTTGGCATTCCGAAGCCTCCATAATAAGCAACCAATGCCGCACCCTGATCGAATATTGCACTATTGAATCCATTTGTGTTTTTGAATCCGGACATAGTAGCGCAAGTGTAGCTATTCGTGTAAGCGATCTGATACCACTTTACTCTGCCCGGATATTCTGCCTGAAGATCCATGACCATTGCCTCAATAGCATGCCCAGCAGCTATACAAGAATTGCAAGTCATGACAAATTCCATGATCACAACCTGACCTGAATCAAGTTCAGAGAATAAATGATGTGATTGACCATCGCAATCAACTTTTGTAAAATCCATCGCAGTCGTTTGAGCTTTGGAAATCACCGAAACGAACATCAAAGCAATCATTAGATAAAATGATTTTTTCATTTTGTTTTATTGTTTTTTGAATTATGTATAAATAGGAATAGTCGCCCTTCCGAAATGGAGGCGACGCTTAATAGAAAGTATTATTTCAAATTAAGAAAGTACTGTTTCGCTTGTAAATAGGAGCCTGATTTAAATTAGGCGGTGGTTTGTCCAATGAGAAATGGACGTATTCAGAAAAAGAGATAAGAGATTTAACATCAAAAATCGTTGGTATTAATAATGAGAACTGGTAATTAAGAAATGAAGAGGTTGAAGATTTACTGTGAACAGACTTAACTTTAAAATACTTGATCTCATTTTTACAGCAATCGGGATTCATTTCCCCTTTACCGCATTTGCAAGAATGTTCATCTGTAAAAACAATCTGCACAGAACTAATTTTTTCCGCAATAATGAAATTGAAGTCCGACACCGAAGGTGGTCACGGAATAAATAATCAAAATAAGGAAGGAGATCAATCGCTTCATTAAGGTCGAAGATAAGCTATTTGCATTTAACTTCAAAAAATGAAAGATTAAATTGAATTTAACCAATTGATTGAAGAATCAGGGGTTTCATACAAATTTCGAAATTTACTTAGAAATGAAATATTTAAATCTTTTTAGATGAAACTCACAAACTGCATTTGTACTCCTCACTGGACTGAGTTTGAACCTATTTTATGAGGATTTGAAGAGATTAAAGGGTGTAAAGGAAGTTTTGGTCTAAATTTTTAAAAAGATGAGTCCTTGTTTCAAAAAAGCTGCATTATTTCAAATGGCATTAAAATCAAACCCTGCTTCAAAATAAGATTACTTCACTTTCATTCAGCGAAAAGTATGTGGAAAGGAGAGCCTAAAACATTTATTTAGGTGATTTCTATCATTTCTCGTAATGAGGTATATCATCTCATTCCTGATTTCATTAATGGAGATTTACAAATCAATATAATATATACTAAAAAAAAGAAAATGGAAACGAAATATCTACATAATATAATAATTGTGCTTGGGCTACTTTTCTCATTCAATAACACAAATGCTCAATGTGGTCCGGCAGGAAATGGAACTAATGGTGGAATCCATTGCATGTATCCGGACTCAATGCGAAATTGCTTATATGTTGGAGGTGGATTTCATAATTCTGGAATGGATACGATAAATCATTGTGGTTATTGGAATGATAGTACCTATTTTCCAATGTCGATGATGGGAAATAATGGGTGTAATGATTCAGTATGGTGTTTCGCCATGTTTAATGGTGATTTATATGTTGGAGGCGAATTTACACAGGCTGGTGGAGTTGCATGCAATCATATTGCAAGATGGGATGGAACTAGTTGGTATGCTGTAGGAGACGGTTTTAATCAACCTGTACATGCATTGGCAGCATTCAACTACGAACTTTATGCAGGTGGCGATTTTACTTCTTCAGGTGCAACCACTTTAAACATATAGCAAAATGGTCTGGCTCCAATGGAATCAAATTGGCACCGGAACTAATGATGATGTTGAAGCTATGTGCGTTTGGAATAATGCTCTATATATCGGTGGAGATTTTACTATTGCAGGCGGGATTACCGTCAATCGAATTTGTAAATGGGATGGTACCAATTTTCGTTCTGTTGGTAGTGGCTTCACTTCCGGAATGGGACAATGCATGGTGCATTCACTTTGTGTTTACAATGGAAATTTATGCGCAGGTGGCATGTTTGAGCACGCAGGAACAAATGACATGCACAACTTGGCAATGTGGAACGGTTCAAATTGGTCCTCACTTGGAGACATCGATGGTTCAGGAATGGGCGATAATGTAGTTAGTGCAATGTGTGCTTATAATGGACATCTATTTATTGGCGGTAATTTTGGTTCATGTGGCTCAACCTCATCAAGCAATTTAGGAATGTGGGATGGTTCTTCTTGGTCAAGTATCGGAACAGGAATAGACGGCCAAGTGAATTCTCTTGCTGTCTATCACAATGAGCTTTACATTGGTGGTTCATTTACAAATGCTGCTGGAACTTCTGTAAATAATATTGCTAAGTACTCCCTAATATCGGTATTCAACCAATTGATGTTAAGATTAATTCAATCAAGGTTTATCCTAATCCGGCAATTGATTATGTGCAAATAAGCTGGATTAACGAGCAATCATCAAAAATAATTTTGAGCATAACAGATATTACCGGAAGGATTCTATTTGAAAAAAATGAAGGTGAAATTGCTGTTGGTTTTCATCAGGAACTTGTTCCGAAATTATTTAAGTAATGGAATTTATTTCGTTACTCTCAATTCAACGGATAGAAAATATTCACTTAAGTTTCAAATAAACAAGTAGGGTTAAAAATATTTATTCTTTGGAAGTTTTAATGATAGCAGTTCTGGGAATTGCATGTAAAGTGGGCACTTAAGTGCATCAACCTCAGAACTGCTTATCGGAACTAGACGAATGAGTTTAATTCATTGGCTGATTCCTAAGTAGTTCAATTTATAAGCCGTTTAAAACTACAAAACAAAAAATTCTGAATGGTGTTGAACGGTGTCTTGTGATCTTCGGTCAAACATTTCAGTTTAGTAAAACCATCACTTAACTGATGTTGAAGTTCTTCTTCAGTATATTGGTGTACATCAAGCATACTGCATTTTTTCGGCCCCTTATCTGAAAAAGTTCCTATAACCATATATCCATTTACAGCTTGTCGTGCAGTTTCGAGATAAACATTCATATCATCTGAACTTGTAAGGAAATGGAAAGTTGCCCTGTCGTGCCAACAATCATAACTCGATGAAGGTTTGAACTCTGTTACATCACTCACAATCCAATTTACTTTTATAGCTTTTTCTCCAAGCCGTTGCTTCGCCCTATTAATTGCCGTTTCCGAAATATCGAGAACAGAAATATTTTCATAGCCTTCATTGAGTAGATAGTCAACAAGATTACTATCACCTCCTCCTATATCAATTATATTTGCAGACTTCGGCAAATTAAAGCTATGAAAAAAATCTAATGACGTTTTAGGGATTTCTTGTGTCCAACTAACTTCATTTGGTTGCTTGGTTGAATACACTTTTTCCCAATGTCATTAGATTTAAACTTATCAATATTACTATTAAGGTTACACCAACATCAGCAGCAATCGCAAAAACCAAATTGCTATAACCCATAAAAGCGAGAATAATAAATATCACTTTTACGGCAATTGCTCCTGTAGTATTGATCTTGATTGTTCTGAGTGTTCTTTTCGAAAGTTGAATTAGAAAAGGGATAAGGGAAAGCCTATCATTCATTAATGCAATATTAGCAGTTTCAATAGCTGTATCACTTCCTGCTGCCCCCATTGCAATCCCAACAGTCGATTGTGCAAGTGCGGGAGCATCATTAATACCGTCACCTACCATTGCAACATTTTTATACTTTGTTAGAAGAGCTTTTATTTTTTCTGATTTATTTTCCGGCAATAACCCACCATAGCTTTCATTTATTCCTACAATTGCAGATGTGTGTTTAGCAGCTTTATCACTATCTCCTGTCAACATAATTACATTTACTCCCATATTTTGAAGCTGACTTATTGCTTCTTTACTGTCCGGTTTAATTTCATCCATTAAACCAATGATTCCTGCAACACCATTACCAAAACTTACAACTACACTTGTTTTCCCTTCTGAAGAAAGTTTTTCTACTATTTTTTCTGCTTCCTCAGTCACAGGTTGATGCTCTTCTATAAAACTTAATTTACCAATGAAAATGGTTTCATCTTCGCAAACAAGACACTCCGCAATTGCACCTTTACCCGCAACACTTTTGAAATTCTCAACTTGATGCGGAGTTAATCCTTCTTTTTTTGCCGCATCAATAATCGCTTCCGCTAAAGGATGTTCAGAAAAAACCTCTGCACCCGAAGCACAGGCAAGTAATTCTTCTTTATCAGTTCCATTCATTGGAATAACATCTGAAACGATTGGCTTCCCAAAGGTAATAGTTCGGGTCTTGTCAAGACAAATAGCTTTAATCTTTGCCATTGCTTCAAGATACTTACCACCTTTAATTATAATTCCCTTTGAAGAAGCATTTCCTATTGCAGCATAAATAGCGACAGGAGTAGAAATTACTAAAGCACAAGGACAAGCTATCACCAACAATGTAATTGCTTGCTGTAACCATTTTTCTAAAGGTTGATCTAAAATGAAAACAGGTATGCAAAAAACAAGAACTGCCAAAATAATAATGGAAGGTGTATAATACTTCGAGAATTTTTGAATGAACTTCTGTGTATCTGATTTTGTTGCTTGAGCTTCAAATGTCAATTTAATGATCTTTGAAAAGGTAGTGTCTGTTGACAATTTAGTAGTTTCAATTTCGATGAAACCGTTCTTATTGAGAGTTCCAGCAAAAACAAAGTCCCCTTCATGCTTGTCTTTAGGAATTGGTTCGCCTGTTATTGCAGCTTCATCAACTGTTGTATTTCCTGACACAATCTTTCCATCCAATGGAATCATTCCGCCCGGTTTAACTTGAACAATTGAACCTATGGCGATTTGATCAATCTGTATTTCACCACCTTCCTTTAATGTAGCTATTTTAGGTGATTTAGAAACCAATTCATCCAGTGCATTCTTACTGTTCTCGATTCCTATATCCTCTAATCTTTCACCCAGAACATAAAGGACAATTACAACTGCTGCCTCTGGATATTCCTTCAGATAAAATGCACCTACAACTGCTATAAGCATCAATAAATTAATACTACTAAATTTAAGCTTCACAAGCGCTTTTAATCCGTTCCAAAGGACGCTGTAGCCAAATCCTATAATTAATACTGCAAATACATACGGAGCGTATAGAGGAGGCACTTCTATTCCAGTGAGAGAAAGAATTTCAAGTGTTACAACTACTATTACCGCAAAAAGAAGAAAGAGAAATTTTTTATCGTTTATTGGTATCTTCATTTGAATTAAAATTAAATTAACCTGTGAGTTTGGAGCATATACATAGAATACTTTTCACCATGTTGGACTTTCAAGTGAGCTTCCTCCAATCTTATCTGAATCTGTATAATAAAATATGTTAGGACGAGGGTTGTTAAACTTAATGCATTAGGTAAAATCAAAAACAAACCGGAAGCCGTCAGGATCATTCCTAAAAATACAGGATTGCGGCTTATTTTGAACACGCCACTAGTAACAAGATCCGTACTGTTAATTTCATCAATTCCAATTCGCCAGTTTTCTTTCATTTGTTTTTGTGCTATACCTATCCAAATCAAAGAAGCGTGGATGATAACTAAGCCCACAATTTTGGAATTCTTATTATCTAAATAGTGAATTGAGCTAAGGAAATTGTAATACTTATCACTTAAGGAATATAGACAGATATTTAATGCAATCCCTATGACTATTATTTTCATTACAAGACCAATATAATCATGCACACTGTCTGACCGCTTAAAAGTTATAGGATTTATTCCTTTTAACTTATAAACACGGTAAGACGGAATAATGAATATAAGTAACAGATAAATTAATAAATAGATTGGCAAGTATATTTTAAGAATGTTAATCATGTTTCTAATTTTAATGTTCGTGGGCTTCACCCTGATTAGTCATTTTGGCTAATAGAAAAAATGCGCCATTCACTACTACTTTGCTGTTTTGAGGTATATCCTGAAGCAATGAAATCTCAGAATAGCCAATATCGGTAGTCCCTTTTTTAATTGCTATTCTTTCAAATGTAAGAGAGCCTTCAGGTAATTCTTCATGATGCTCATGATCATGTGCCTCCTCACTTTTTCTGCGGTTGAATGCTTTTCTTCTGCTTCCTTTTCAGTTACAATAAATATAAAGTCTTGTCCTTCACTGCTTACAATAGCGTTTGTTGGTATTGCATCAACAGTGGCATTCTCTAAACTAACTAAAGCTGTAATACTCATTCCGTCAATCAGACCTTGCCGATTACCTTTTACGGTAGCATGTACTGCTATTGCTTTAGTACTTTGTTCAAATGTATTGCTGATTGCAAAGACGTCTGCATCATACTCCTTACCGGGATTGTTGGTTAACGTAAAGTGAATAGTTTGAGCTACTTTTAATTTTGCCAAATCCTTTTCATATACATATAAATCCAAATGCAGTTGATCATTATCTACTATTTCAGCAATAGGATTATTAGCTTCTACATAACTTCCTATGTTAACAAGTACATTACTTATCGCACCATTGATTGGACTTTTTATATTTGCAACAGATTGAATGTTGTCAGATGTAATATTCTCTGTATTAAAACCAATTAATTCCAACTGTTTTCTTAAACTTGATTTTCTCGCTTTTAAGGACTTTAATTCTGATTCGGCACTTTGCAGATTTTTCAAAGCGCCTGCATTTCCCTGCTGTAAATCTTTTTGCCTTGCAAGTTCCTGTTCTGCAAATACGGATTTTGCAGAAACATTTATGAATTCTTCTTGCATTATTATAAATGAATTGTTTGAAATCGTTGCTATCACTTGTCCCTCTCTAACTTCATTTCCGGTTTGAACTAGAATCGATTTAATTACTCCGCCCAATGAAGCAGTTGCAGTAGCTCTATTTTGATTGGGTACTTTGAGAATACCATTGGCCTTTAATGAAGCCGTTAACTGCTTTTTCTCAATATTTCCTAATTCTATTTTGATTGATTTTATTTGTTCCGGTGAAAGCGAAACCGAATTTGAAAACTCCTCTGATTCATGATGCTCGGTTTCTTCTTCCTTGTGATTATGATTATCTTTACAGGAAGCAAAAAATGTCAGTGCAATAGCTGCTATGGTGATTATGTTTTTCATTTTAAGATTATTTGTTAAGTAAGTAATTTAAATTTATCACAGACTGATTCATTTGATTGACAGCATTGAGATAGGCAAGTTGTATGTCAATTGCTGTTTGAAGAGCATTGAGATACTCGATATAACCAATTTCGCCGGACTTTAGACCAACGCTAGCTGTATTGGTAACAACATCTGAATTGTTTAATCCTGTTGATCTATAATAGCTATAGACAGAACGACTCTGCTCATACTTATTCAATGCATTCTGAAAATGGACTACAATATCCGTTTTCATTTTTTCTTTCTTTTACTAATGATTGCTGCCTGAATTTATAAGACTTGATCCGTGAACTGCTGCTAAAGAAAGTCAGAGGTATATTAACACCAAAATTAAATCCTGTAAATCGTTTATCAGATTCATAGTAAACTTCGCTACCATTTACATTCTGAAAACCAATTATACTTTGATTGTTATATCCAATACTAAATTCAGGAAGAACATTTGCAGATTCTACTTGCTTTGTTTTCTCCGCAATCAAAGCCTCTTGAAATATCAGTTTTAATTGAGGATTTTCATTGAGAAGGAAGTGTCCGTTAATTCTGTAAGATTAAAAATCAATGTGTCTGCTTCCGGGATCAACACAAATTCATCTTTTAGATTTAAAAGTGATTTTAATGAAAGATAGACTTCTGAATATTCTCTTTCGTATTGTGTCTTTAAGATAGTTAATTGTCCCCGTTTTGATTCTGCTGTTGCTTTCTCTAGCAAATTACTTTCACCGCTTTTATAACGTACTTCAGAAGCACTTACAAAATTGGAATAAAGGCTATCAAGAGAATTGAGTTTAACATTTACGTTTCGTAAATACTGCATTTGATAAAATAACGATCTTATTCGCGTTCTGACTTCATTGATTTTTGCATTCCCTTTTAGCTCTGCACCTTCAAATTCTGCTTTATATAAACCAGCCTTTGCTGAATAGACCGTAGGAAAAGGAATATTTTGCTGAATTGACAATCCGTTATCCTTATTGATGCTATTATATTGACCGTATTGATATTGAATCTCTGTTTTAGGAAGTTCAAATACAGATTTTTTTAATGCTGCTGAGGATTTTATATTAAGTTGTTCAGATTGGATTTCTAAATTGTCTTTTAGTGCTTTATTTATTGCATCAGGCAAACTCAGATTTTGCTGAGCATTTACTTTAAATGACTTAAGCAAAATATAGCAATAATCATCGTCGAACCGATCTTTACTTTACGTCCTGAATAGAAAACCAGATATAGCAAAGGAAGAATAAACAGAGTTAAGAAGGTCGCTGAAAGCAAACCACCTATTACTACGGTTGCCAGTGGTCGCTGAACTTCTGCACCCGCTCCATGAGAAAGAGCCATTGGAAGAAATCCTAATGAAGCTACAGTTGCTGTCATAAGAACCGGACGCAAGCGCATCTTTGTACCAGTTTTAATTCTTTCAATAATATCTGACATTCCCTCTTTTTCAAGTTGATTAAACGTTCCTATCAAAACGATTCCATTTAGTACAGCTACACCAAATAATGCAATAAAACCAACCCCCGCTGAAATACTGAAAGGCATATCTCTAATTAGTAGCGCAAACACACCTCCAATAGCAGACATTGGTATTGCAGAATAAATAAGAGTTGCCTGTTTAACAGAATTGAAAGTGAAATATAGCATCAAAAATATTAATGCAAGAGCCACAGGTAAAGCAATCAGTAATCGTTTACTTGCAGCTTGAAGGTTTTCAAATGTTCCGCCATAAGTATAATAATATCCTTCCGGTAATATTACCTTCTGATCTAGTTCTTTCTGAATATCTGTAACAACGCTTTCAACATCTCTCCCAGAAACATTGAAGCCGACAACAATCCTCCGCTTACCGTCTTCTCGACTGATCTGTGCAGCACCTAATTCCATTTTTATTTCCGCTACTTGTGAAAGAGGAATTTGAGTTCCAGTCGCAGTCGGAATATATAAATGACTTACATCTTCAATGTTACTTCGATTTGCGCTATCAAGTCTCACAACCAAATCAAACTTCCTCTCATTCTCATATACAACGCCCGCAGATTGTCCGGCAAATGCTGTACTAACAATGTGATTAATATCTTCAATATTTAATCCATAGTTTGCAATCTGTGAACGGTTATAGTTAATGACAATTTGCGGAAGACCTTCAACTCTTTCAACACTTGGTTCTGTAGCTCCTTCAATGTTCTTCACAACTGAATTTACTTTATTCGCATAACTTACTAGAGTATCCATATTCTCACCAAAGATTTTTACAGCAACATCTTGTCTAATTCCTGTCATAAGTTCATTAAACCTCATTTGGATTGGTTGGTTCTTTTTCAAAGAAAACTCCGGGAATGACACTTACTTTTTTCAAATTCTTCAGCAAGTTCATCGTATGTAATTTCTCTTTTCCATTCATCAGGACTTTTTAAAATGATCATTAAATCTGTTGCCTCAGGTGGCATTGGATCGGTTGGCACTTCACCTGCTCCCGTTTTACCGACAACCATTTTTACCTCATCAAATTCTTTTATTAAGCGGGACGCTTGCATTGAAGTTTCAAGACTTTGAGAAAGCGAAGTTCCCTGAGGAAGAATACAGTGAAAAGCAAAATCGCCTTCTTGCAATGTTGGAATAAATTCTCCACCCATTCTTGAAAATATGAACACTGCAAGAATAAAGAAGCCAATTGTAATGGCTACAAGCGTTTTTTTAATTCCGATTGCCTTTGCAAGCAGAGGAGCATATTTACTTTGCAAATAGGACATCATCTTGTCGCTGAAAGTTTTCTTATGACTTAAGTGCTTAGGTAAGAACAAAGCGCTCATCATTGGGATATAAGTCAATGAAAGAATCATAGCTCCTAAGATTGCGAAGGCTACTGTTTGTGCCATTGGTCTGAACATTTTTCCTTCAATTCCAATTAGACTAAGAATAGGAAGGTAAACGATCATGATAATAATTTGTCCAAATATTGCGCTGTTCATCATTCGTTTAGCACTACCTCCAACAGCCAAATCCATTTCATTTTGAGAAAGTCGATTTTTCTCTCTTCGTTGCTCTATATTAAACAAAGATGCTTCAACAATTATTACCGCACCATCTACAATTAATCCGAAATCAATTGCTCCAAGGCTCATTAGATTCGCACTGACACCGAAAACATTCATTAGTCCAAGAGCAAAAAGCATTGAGAGTGGTATAGCAGACGCTACAATTAAGCCTGCCCGAAGATTGCCTAAAAACAAGACTAGCACTAAAATTACAATTAGTGCTCCTTCAATCAGATTCCTTTCAACCGTACTCATAGATCTTTTGACAAGATCAGTTCTATCAAGAAATGGTTCAACGATTATATCATCAGGCAAGGATTTTTGAATTGTAGTCATTTTACTTTTAACCCTATCCACAACCTCTGCGCTATTAGCCCCCTTTAGCATCATAACAATACCCCCAACAGCATCAACTTCTCCGTTGTAAGTCATAGCGCCGTACCTTACAGCACTGCCTAAACGCAACTCAGCTATGTCCTTTATTAAAATAGGAATTCCGTTCGGATTTGTTTTAACTACAATGTTTTTGATGTCCTCAAAAGTTCTAATTAAACCAACTCCTCTTATAAAATATGCATTTGGTTTTTTATCAATATATGCTCCTCCGGTATTCTCATTGTTTTTTCAAGAGCAGTAAAGACCTCCGGTATTGTTATTCCCATTGCAATAAGTCGATCAGGATTGAGTGACACTTCATATTGCTTCAATTGTCCTCCAAAACTATTCACCTCTGCAATTCCCGGTGTTCCGTAAAGTTGTCGGGCAACAATCCAGTCCTGCATAGTGCGAAGGTCCATTGAAGTGTATTTGCTTTCACTCCCTTTCTTTGGGTGAATGATATACTGATAAACCTCTCCTAAACCTGTGCTGACAGGGGCAAGTTCCGGTTTGCCAATTCCGGCGGGTATATCTTCTTCCGCTTCTTTTAGTTTTTCATTTATCAGTTGACGGGCAAAATAAATGTCAACCTTGTCATCAAACACAACAGTAACTACAGAAAGCCCAAAGCGCGAAATGCTTCGCAACTCCACAAGGTCTGGAAGATTAGCTATGCTTTGTTCAATGGGATAGGTTACTAATTGTTCAACTTCCTGTCCGGCAAGTGTAGGACAAACAGTGATGATTTGAACTTGATTATTTGTGATGTCAGGTACTGCATCAATTGAAAGTTGGGTTGCACTCCATACGCCCCAGATTATTAGTGCAAAAGTCATCAAACCAATGATGAACTTGTTTTTATGCTAAACGCAATTATTTTATCGAGCATTATATATCAGTTAAAATGAATAAATACACAGATTACTACAAAGCAAATGCTAAGTAGAAAAAGTGATTACTCGTTGACAACGAGTTTAGAAATTCATTAACTGATTTTAGGCGGTTGCCAGATAGAAGAATTGTCTATTGAAAAAAACTGTTGATCGAAAAGAACAAAGTCCTGTAATGCAGGTTTGGCTTGGAAAGTAATATTTGGTAAGTAATGAATGTTCATTGCAGTTGAACAGCATGAACAGAAACAAAACGGACTGCACATGTCATCCTCCTCTTGATGATGTTCTGAAGCGCTCTGAACTGAAGAAGTGACATCAAGTTTATGCGAATCGCAAATGTCATTACAGGGCATGAGCATTATCGTCATCAGATAGATGACAAGTGAAAAACTAAAGATCCGCCTGAAAATGTTCACAAGGCAAAAGTAGTGAAAGTTCCTAAATTACCAATTTTTGAAAGAAAAGTGCTTTTTCATGTATTTTTCATTACTGTTTGCTCTTGTTTCGTACCTTTAATAATCTAAAAAATGAAAACCATGAACGCATTCCATAAAATGAAGGTTATTTTCACCTTACTTTTCTTATTTACGATTTCGAATTTCATACAAGCAAAAGATGCAGATACACTTGTCATCAAAACCAACATCTATTGTGATCATTGCAAAGAATGTGAAAGTTGTGGAGGAAAAATTGAACGTGATTTAACTTTTGATAAAGGTATTGAAGCAGTTCAACTTGATGAAAAAAGCAATGACTATCAAAGTAACTTATAACTCCAAAAAGACCAACCCTGAAGCTATTCGACAACTAATTTCAAAATATGGTTTTGATGCTGATGAAGTAAAAGCTGATCCGGTTGCTTATTCTAAGTTGGATGAGTGTTGCAAGAAATAATGGCATATAAAACATCAATCATCTCATAACGATTGCGCTTTTTTATAAAAAAGTCAATTTAAATTTACTGCAATTTTAAGAATGTATAAATATTCAAAAGCAAAGTTGAAAAAGCAATAAATATATTTTTTAGCGTTTTACTCTTTTGGGACTTTTTGTTTGCCCTTAGGTGACTTTTCTTTGCTGCAAGACATACCTGAAATGTATCGCCACTGTAAAGCGACTGAAGACAAGGACATGACACCTATTGACTTTGTTACAGACCATTTGGTAAACATTGATAGTCTGTTTGACAAACATGAAAACGGTGACGAACAGAAACCACACTCTACAAATCAAACACAGCATCACGGACAGAAGCAGGTTACGCTCATTACTTCCTTTGCCTTTTTTCCATTTCACAGTTTATCAAAATGAGTCCAAACCATCAATTCCCAATTTAAACTTTCTTCCATCAGACTACATCACAAAATTTTTTAGACCTCCGATATTTGCTTGATCTTTCGTAGTTGCTTTTTATTAAGCGACAGTTCAATTTCAATAACAATTAATCAAGCAAACAATGAAAAAAATAATTTTCGTTGCAATGGTTCTTTTATTGCCTTTGCGACATGTTTGCCCAAGGCAAAACACCAACGGCTGTTACGACAGCGTTCAATCAGAAATTTCCAAACGCTACTAAAGTAAAGTGGGACAAAGAAAATGCTCACGAATACGAAGCATCGTTTGTACAGAATGGTGAAAACTATGCAGCCAACTTTAGCGACACAGGCGAATGGGGTTAGAAACCGAAACTCCAACTACTTTTAATCAACTTCCAAATCAAGTGCAGACAGCGTTTAATACTTCACATAGGGGGTGACGCCAAAAGCTGTTTCAAGAATTGAAACTTCCAAACAAGGGACAATTTATGAAGTGGAAATGAAAGGAGGTTCAAAGACTGTTGAAGTATTTTACAAAGCAGATGGAACAGAAGTGAAAGAATAATAACCAAAAAGGCAAAACAATAAAGTGTTTTGCCTTTTTTAATCTTAAGCAAAATGACAAAAAATAAAAAAATAATTCAGCAAGTGTTAGGAACACTTGTGGCGGCAAACGCAATCATCTTTCTCTTGCTTGCTTATCTGCATGTGTTTTCCGACACACCAAGAGCCATTGTATTCATTGACTTTTGGGGACGGCTATGTGTCTATTCACTTTGGTTTACGGGCTATGCACTTTACAGAAAGTATTTACCACAGAAAAGCATTTTAAAAAGCATCATCATTACTATTGTATGCTTAAACATTCCTGTTTTTTTGACACTTGGTTACATGAATAAGCTTTCTCCCGACTTAGCAACACTACCATTTATTGACTTTTGGGGGCGAATAACAGTATATTCATTGTGGTTTATGGCATACGAATATTACCGCTACTATATTGGCGACAATTCAAGTGAAACCGAGACAGTTTAAGCCATGAATAAACTTCCGGCAATCACACTTTCATTTTGGATAATGAAAATTTGTGCAACCACGCTTGGCGAAACCGCAGGCGATTTACTTTCCATGACAATGAATGTTGGCTATGCAGTTAGTTCAGCAATTCTTTTGAGTTTCTTTTTTGCAACGCTTATTGTTCAACTTTCCAGTAAAATGTTCCACCCAATTATCTATTGGTCAGTTATTCTTGCGACAAGCACGGCAGGGACAACTATGAGCGATTATATGGACAGGACTTTAGGTTTAGGCTATGCAACAGGTTCTTTGATTTTAGTTTCCCTCTTAGTTACGACACTCATAATTTGGAAAATAACAGAAAAGTCTTTGTCGGTAACAAACATTAGATCAATTCGAGGTGAAGTGTTTTACTGGACAGCAATTTTATTCTCCAATACTTTGGGAACAGCGCTAGGCGATTTTCTTGCAGATAATTCCGGTCTTGGTTTTGCAGGTGGAGCACTTCTAATTGGCAGTTTACTAGCCCTAATTGTTTTGGCTTACTACTTTAGTAAAGTATCTCATGTGATTTTTGTTTTGGTTAGCATTTGTTCTTACAAGACCATTTGGTGCAACCTTTGGCGATTTGCTGACGAAGACACAAGACAAAGGCGGATTAAATTTCGGGACGCTTGGGTCATCCATAATTTTATTCACGATACTTGCAGTGTTAGTTATAAATTCAATTATCAAATTAAAAAGAATCAAGGCCTGCTTGACCCACTATCTTATATTGGCTGCTTTTCCGCCTGAAAGAAGAGCAGCCGATATAAAAAAAGAATTTAGCACAGGTTCCGTGCGTAGTAGATGCTTTTGTGAAAATCAAAAATTACAAATTCAATTATTCTATTTGGCATAAAATGATTTTCAAAAAAACTATCTAAATGCATCTGTGTAACTTCACCTTCTTGTAAATAGTGAAATTACCGGTTGTTTTACTTCTGTAATTTTTTAAGTCGATTAGTAGTAATTTTATATTGATGTTCTATATTCGAAATTAGTTCAATGGTTCTATTACAAATTCGACCATTGTTATCTAAAAAATATTTGAAGCATACTTCGTATATATTTCTATCAATTCTGAAGTTAAATAACTGTAGTTTTCAAACGCACCCATCTATTCTTTTCCAATAATATTGATTTCTGAATCGGTCAAAGTGTAAAGGTTATTTACAATATCGTCTATTTCCTTTTCAAGATGTTTGGTTTCAGCAAGTGGATTTTCTTTCTTTATTAGTAATATTTTTAACGATAGGTTCTAATAAAGTATTTCTCACTTAAATCTTTAAAAACAGGCAGCTCCTTAAACTCTCCAATCTTGATCTTTGGAAATAATGCATCAAATTCATTACTCGAATATTTAAAATAAGTGGAAATTAATTTTGAACCAAGCAGGCCTTGAACTCCGTAAAAATACTTCTTATTTTCTTTATTCGGCGTAGCAATAAAAACACTTTGATCAATAATAAATTTCTCTTCAATTAATGTACAATTCAATTTTTCGCCACATTTGCCTCATAATTAATCTCAATCCTTGAAAATATTTCATCTCACGAGGAGCGGCTAACCATTCACCATAACTGATATAATGTTTTTTATCCCAATTGTACGAATAACTATTTACATGTTTTCCTCTTAATTCTGGAATGAAGCTGGATCTTTTTGTGATCAGAATGGTAAACCTTATTTTGATTACTTCCTCAGATTGGCCCCTATATTTATCTAAGGATTTACCCCTCGTGTTATTTCAGCAATGTCTTGTAACTTAATTGATTTTGCTCTAATCTTTTCTAATAATTTAAACACTTCATTCTGCGATTCAACATCTATAACTAGTCTTTCATTTTCGCTAAACCGCTTCTGTTCTATGGAATGCTTAATAAATGGAACTTGATTTTTGAATGAGTATACTTTTACGTTGGAGTCTCCTTTGCCTTTTAAGGCAAGAAAAATTAATGTGTCGACCGAAGCTTCTTGGAATACACTTTCTAAATTTGGAAAAATTGATTGAATTTTGACAGCATTTAAAATGTATTCTCTGCATTTTGTAAATGTGATATTTTTCAACCAAGAATTAGGTGTTATAAATGAGATCGATAGTTTTCTTTTAATATGGATATCCCTTTTTCAATGAAGCTAACATATAAGTCAAGTTGGTATTGAGAAGTTATGTAATTGTCACTCAAATATTGAATGATGTTTTTATTAAATGACTTACTTGAAATGTAAGGTGGATTCCCTACAATAACATCAAACCTTCAAAACTCCCTTCATCGTCCAACACTTCAGGAAATTCAAACCTCCACTCAAAAGCATTCCGATAAATCGCATTGCTTTTGATATCTTCTATTATGGTTTCTTGTTTACTTATTTTCTCTGTAAGTTTTTTAACGTCGTCTTCAAATAGCTTTTTTTCTTTGCGCAGTTTTTTCAAATAGACCAGTTTGCATGGTTAAGTTAACAAGTTCGCCTTTCCATTTGGCAAGATCTTTAAACTCCTTGCTGTTATTATTTATCTCAATTCTAAAATCTGATTTAATTGAATTAATTATTTGTTCCAACCCGTTTTACTTCTTTATCATGGGCGTTCTTATAATCTTGAACAAATCCCTTTGTATTGATTGATGTTATATTTGATGCTTTTCAACGCCTTGCTTAAATCAGCATCTAATGCGAAACGACTTACAAGCGAGTTCCCGCATTTGATATTGATATCAATGTTAGGAAGAGTTTCCAGTTCTTTGAATTTGCTTTCTTCGGTGAAATAAGCATTTTTAAGAAGTTCGATCCACAAACGTAAACGACAAATCTTTACCGAATTTTGATTGATGTCAACACCGAATAAACAATTTTCAATGATGATTTGCTTTTCATGAAAAAGTGATTTCTGTACTCGCTGAATTTCTTTGTTAATGCTTCCATTGTTGACCTGATATTCAAAAATATCTTGTCCTTCGTTATAGGTAACAATTAATTCGTCGTTTTCAATTTCTATTTCATATCCCGATAAACGAACGCCTTTGTTATCTGCAAGAATTCCTAGCTCTGCCTTTATTGAAATGATCTCGTTTAAAGAAGAAACTAAAAAGTGACCGGAACCGACGGCGGGATCGCAAATGTGCATACCGTTTATTATGTCGTTGAATTCAAGAACCTCTTTAGCTGTTCTACGATCTGCCATGTAGTTTTTTAAATCTTCGAAAACTTCACAATTCCAACCATAAGCATCCTTGAATTTCTGAACTACCGCCAAGCGAATAGATTCCCTGCACATGTACATGGTAATAAATCCCGGTGTAAAGATTGAACCGTCTTTATAGCCATTTATTTTTTCAAAGATCAAACCTAAGACAGAAGCATTAATTAATGTCTTACTGTCTTCTTGAATTTCCTCCGCACCTTCAGAAGCAAAATCATAAGCTTCAAGAAAATCGAAAAGGTATTGCAAGCTATTTAAGCTCTTTGCGATTGGTTTATTTTTTGCGTCACGCAATACCGTTCCGCTATATAGATCCAGTTGTTGAGAATCATCGAGGCTATTTATTTTGATCGTTTGATCTTCAAGTTCGCTGATTTCAAATAGCGAACTATTCAGATAAGGAATGCTACCGAATTTTTTATTTATTATTTCATTCCGGTCAGACTGTCGTTTGGCCAATACTTGAAAGAAGAGTTTATACAACTCATCGTATTGCGGAATCTTTGTGTAATTTAAAAACTTATACGATTGATCGCCTTTGTGGTATTTGATCAATTGCGCTTCCAGTAATTTTAAAAACAAGATCCTGTTGATCCACGTTATGCAAAGTTCTAATGACAGATTGAACAAGCGATCTTGTCTTGTATCACCATAACTACTCAAGTCCGGAACTTTGTGTAAACTATCTTCTAAATCAAGAATGGTAATCGCATTTTCAAGCAGCGATCCACCATCTCTTTTTCCTTCTTGCTTTCTGCGAATTAACTTCTTGCTACCTTCTTTTACTTCTTCTAACCCTATTATGTGCAACAATTCAGAATAGAAACCTTTATCGAGTGAATTACTATCGTTAGCAAATTGAATTTTTAATAGATGTATAGGGCTGAAGATCTTATATAGCGCTATGAGTTTTGTATCATCTGCCTTATCGTTATTCTTCAACGGTTTTTCATAATCGCGAATGTCAAACCAAGTAAAAAGAACATCTTCCTTTAATTCATCTAAGAATGGTTTTGCGATTTCTTTGTAAAACAAATCGGTGTTGGTACTTACTTTTTGACCCCTTTCCCAATCAGTCAAGGCTTTGACTAGCTTAGCGTTTTTCGCAAACAATCGTTCAAAAACTGAGGCATCAAAAATAAACCATTCGTAAATATTGGTAATTACAAGATGTCGAATATCAATATTCTTTCCGGTGATCCTTTCGCGCAAATAGTAAAGGATGAGTTCATGCATGGCTTTGGCATTGAGATTTTGCCTTGACACCATGTCTGTCTTATTGGTTGGTCGCTTAACTTCAAACAAAACACCACTAGGTGCTTTTGCATCCTTGCCTGTATGAATAACAAAATCAGTCCGGCCTTTCGTAGCAACAAGATACTCTTGCTTGTACCAAGTCTCCTTTAGAAAATCCATCAAATGAATTTTCACATTCTCTTCGCTTTCCTTTTCATCAATTTGTCCAAGCAACTTAATCAAGTTGCCTTTGACCGATTCAATGTCCGGGCGTTTTGGTTTTACTAATCGATAAGCTTTATTGAGGGCCTTCTTTAGGCTAATTTCGTGCAAGGTCATTTTTACTAAACACTTAGTTTGTAATCTTAAACTGGTTATATCTGAAAATTTTAGTTTTTTATTCTTTTTTTATAATTCACATCAGACGAAGTCAAATATATAGAAAATAAACCCAAAAAATGAATTTCCGGAAAAACCAGTACTTATATTAAGTGATCGTCTTTAAGAATATAATCTTGCAAAATTAGTTGACGGAAAAGAATTTATAGGTTAAACCTATTTTGCAAGCTTATATTTGATTCGGAACGTCATTTTGGTGATCGTAATTGAAATTGGAGATAACCAAACTAATTTTATTAACTACTTTACTTCTCGTTTTTTTTAACATCAATAATTTCCGCCTTAGGCTCCTTTATCCTAATGTTTTCGAACCCATATGGTTTAATAAGTTTATACACTCCTATGATTGCTAGGACAACAACTGCTGTACCAATGACAATTTGGATTTTACTAAATTGTCTAGGATTGAACGGTACCGGAATCTGAGATATCGGTGTCCGTATAATTTTATAATATCAGAATAGTTTATCATTTTATATAGTTTTTTTGTGAATTAAAATTACGTCTGGTTTTACTAAGAAGGTTTCGTATTCCCCGTATACTACACACTGAATATTTAAGCGAGAATTAAATGGAAATCTATAAGTATATGCAGAGAAGTTGAAACCGAACTTTTGAAGTTCTTGGATCTGATAATGATTTCCTTCTGGTTTAAGCATTAAAGAATCTAGAATTTTTTTATTTGATTCTAAAATATCTTTGGTTGCATCTTTATTATATTCTTCTTGTACCGGATGTGGCTGTTGCTTTTTTACTGCTCTATGAGTTGCATTATAAAAGTCCTGATAACATTTGTTGGAACAATAATCTCTTCCTTTATTATAAACCATGTGAGGTTTTTTGCAAGCAGGGCAAACTCTATAGTTTGGTGAATCTGGATCTAGCTTTATTTGTCTAGAGTCCTTGTTAAACTTCTTATCGTCCATTTTCAATTATTTCTTCTTTAGTTTTAATACGCTTTCCATTGATCCATTCTTCAATAATTTCAAGATCAAACATCAATACCTTTCCAACTTTTGAATGAGGAATGTATCGCTTATATACCCATCCATAGATAGTCGCTTTAGGCCAGCCATATAATTGACACAATTTTTCTATATTCACTTTCCTAGTTGATTCGGGGCGGTTAAAAGAATTAAGAATTGTAGAATCCAATTTATTTTGGATAATAGCTTCCAGTTGTTCTACACTGAGATCAATGATTCTAATATTCGAGTAGCCTGACATGGCTCAAGATTAAGAACAATAAAAGGTCACAAAAAAGTACTTTTACAAGTACCTTAAAAATTTAACATTTCAATTAATCCTGGGATTGGCTTAGCAGTGGGCGCATTCGCAGATGAAATACTTTTATGAACATAATTTTCAGTTAGTTCGATTATCTCATTTCTTTTCTGCCCTTTAAAATACCTGCAAATCCACGATTCTAAATTCTTCTTCGAATTCAAGATCAGATTTTTGTGGTGAAGTCTGTGGAATGCATCTAAAAGTTTGATGCAGGGTGCTTGAAAACTTAATGGATTTTCAATTGGATTCCCTTTCAAAAGCATTTCAAGGACTTCGTGTTCCTTAGAATCAAAATATGGTTTTAAAAGAGCATGAAATTTTGGAAGAAAATGTTCATTGATTGCAATTTCTTTAAAAACATAACTATCGACCTCGTTTTGGTCTTTGCTCCTTTTTGAATCAACCCAATTCATTATTGCTTGTCTTCTTAAAATGCACTCATGAAAACAATTTTGCAGACTTTGTCATAAACTCCATATTGAATCATTCCAACAAACTCAATTTTATCTTTTGCATAATAATTTCCTTCAAACGCAGTAAAATGATAGTCTAAATAGGAATTGATTTTAAATACATCAATTATTGCAAGCTGAATCTGAAGAAACACGTGATACATAGTAGATCTTGGATCAATCAGAATGGGAAGCAATCTTTCCGTATTATGCTTATAAATAATTCCATTTGGTTCAGCATACAGAGGTCCTTGAAAATCTAAAATGCTAATCAAACTTTCACATTTGCTCTTCACTTTTAGATTGGTTGCTGAGGTAGATAATTCTAATAATCTCTTTCTTATTGACGAGAGATTTAGATCATATATGTGAAATTCAATTTTGGCCATTATTAATATTTTATTGAAGAAAAGAAAAAAAATAGAGTTTAGAAAATCAAAAATGTTTAAACCATGTTTAAACCACCTTAAAAAGAAAAAGCCTCTACATCTCTGTAAAGGCTTGATTTCTAAAGTGTGGGAGCTACAGGGTTCGAACCTGTGACCCTCTGCTTGTAAGGCAGATGCTCTGAACCAGCTGAGCTAAGCTCCCCTTTTCAAAGAAAAAAGCACTTTTTTTCTTTGGGATGGCAAATATAGAGGATTTTTTTCGCTGAACAAGAATTCAAATCGAAATAAGTGAAAAAATGTGGTCTTTTATGGGTTTTGGCTCATTTTGAAAGAGTTAATAATGGCATATGTTTTTAGTTTTTAAAAGGACAATATCTCATTTGAAATAAGCATATCCCAAAATGGAAAATAGTTTATGAAGTATAACGTAAAATCTCTCTTCAAAATCTTTAAAACCGCCGCCAAAGAATGGTGGTCAAAAGATCCCTTCAAAGAAAGTGCTGTGATCGCTTACTACGCGATCTTCTCTTTGCCCGGATTGTTAGTGTTGATCTTAACTGTTGCCGGATATTTATATGGTCAGGACGATATTAACAACAAATTATCTGATCAGATTGCATCAACGATGGGACAGGATACTGCTGTCCAGGTTAGTGAAATGATTGAAAAAGCGCGAGCGACCGGTAGTTCGGTCTGGGCAACCATTATTGGAATTGTAACAATTATTGTCGGAGCAACCGGAGTATTTGCACAATTTCAGAAATCGCTCAACATTATCTGGGAAGTAAAAGCAGACGAATCCAAATCAGGTATACTTTCGTTGATTAAAGTGCGGTTGTTTTCTTTTGGCTTAATTATATCTGTCGCATTTATCCTCGTAATTTCTTTAGTTGTATCAACATTGCTTGCAGCATTTGGTGGTTGGTTGCAAAGTAATTTTTCAGAAACATTGCTAGTGATAGTGCAGATTCTGAATGTAATTATTTCACTTTCCATTCTTGCGTTAATTTTTTCACTAATGTTTAAATTTTTCCCTGATGCAAAAATAAAATGGCGCCATGTTTGGGTGGGTTCATTTGTAACAGCAATACTTTTTGAGTTGGGAAAATTCGGATTGAGTTTATATTTCGGAAAAGCCAGTCCTGAATCGGGATATGGAGCCGCAGGTTCAATTATATTAATTCTGCTTTGGGTGAGTTATTCATCCATGATCGTATTTCTCGGAGCTGAATTTACCAGAGCGTTTGCAAATTATTATGACGGCGATATTCCTGCAGATAAAAATGCTGTTAAAGATAACGGCAGACAAAAATAATCAGCATCTGAAATACATAACAGTTGGCAATTAAGATAAAAAAATATTTTTTTTATCTTAATTGACCTTTGACCTTTAAGCCCTCATCACTTTGATTTTCAGCTTTTAATCACTACTTTTGCAAGCCTTTTAAAATAAGAAGTAGATTATTTGTTCAAAAAGGGCATATTTAAAACAAAGAGAAGAAATGAAACGCATCATCGAAAGCCGTAAACTATTAAATGCCGATAAAACAACCGATCTGGCTAACCTTAAATTGATCTACAGAAATCTGATCAAAGAATGGCATCCTGATAAATTTCAGGATGGCGATGCGAAAAAAGAGGAAGCTGCGTTAACGAGTAAAAATATAATTGAAGCATACCATCTTTTAGTAAGTGTGAATCCTGAAACACATGCTTTGAATTCTGAATCGTATGCAAATACGATCAACAATTCAGGCATTGATGATTTCACTTATAAAGGACAAACGCTGAAAGTTACTTTTCATGATGGTAGTGTGTATGAATATTTCGGTGTGCCGAATAATGTCTATACTAAATTTCTGAATTCACCCGGACAGTCACGTTTTGCAAGACGACATATCTTTAATGAATATCTTCATAGAAATGTTATTAAAGCATCAGTTGCTGTTGAAGAACTGGTTTAATAATAAAATCGATTAAAGTGTTTAAGGGGTTTAAGATGTTTCAGGACATTTTAAGCCCCTTGACTTTATCTAACATGCAATAAATAAATCAATATGTCATTTTCCGATTTAGGAATCTCTTCCCGATTAATAAAGAAACTCTCTGAGCAAAATTACACTCAGCCTTATCCGATACAACGCGAAACAATTCCTGCGATATTGAGTGGAAAAGATATTTTGGGAATTTCTCCAACAGGTTCGGGAAAGACGGCGGGATATGTACTTCCAATTTTAATGAGCTTACATGAAAATGTTATTTCAAAAAACAGGCATGTCAAAGTACTCGTAATAGTTCCTACCCGTGAGTTAGCTATTCAGGTAAAAGAAGTATTTGAAACTTTTGGTTCTGCAATGATGAATCCTGTTAAGTCACTTGCAGTTTATGGTGGTGTTTCCATCAATCCGCAAATGATGGCAATGAATAATGTCGATGTTTTAGTAGCGACACCGGGCCGATTACTGGAGCTTGTTGATTCAAATGCAGTTCATCTTTCTGAAGTGAATACACTCGTTCTTGATGAAGCTGATAAAATGCTGAATCAGGGTTTTGAAATCGAGATGAACAGGATACTTGATCTATTGCCACGCAAGAGACAGAATCTTTTGTTCTCTGCAACATTAAGTGAAGATCTTGAACCGATCAAAAGAGTTTTGTTAAAAGACCCTGTGATCTGTAAGATCGCTAATGCTGAAAATACTGAAGAGAATTTTAATCTTGATCTTATTCGTCAGCTTGGATATTTTGTGAGTGAAGAAAGAAAAGGTCCATTGTTGCGATATCTAATTAAGAAGAATGAAATGAAACAAGTTCTTGTTTTCACTTCATCTGTTTTTGAAGCTGATAAAGTCACTGACAAACTCCGCAAGAATGGTATCGATGCAGCAGCAATGCATAGCAAAAAAAGTCAGGGCGCGCGGACTGATGCTTTGTCACGATTTAAGGATGGGAAACTAAATGTTCTTGTCGCAACAGATCTGATCTCCCGCGGAATCGACATCGCTTTTTTACCACACGTGATCAACTACGAATTGCCGCGTTCACCGAAAGATTATGTTCACCGTATTGGTCGCACCGGCCGTGCAGAAAATCCCGGTGAAGCAATTACGTTTGTTACTCCTGCGGATTCACATCATTTCAGGGTAATTCAGAAAAAAATGGGGAAATGGGTGACAATGATCGATAGTGAACCGATCGACCTGTTAGGAAATTAGCATTATATTTTTTTATGCAGTCTAATATTGATTGAGGAAATCCAATATATTTGGTTTCGGTCTTTCATTTTTAAACTAAGCGGCTAATGATTTCCTGTATCAAAACTCTTTTGTTTTTTACCCTGACGTTTGTAACAATCAATGTTACTGCTCAGAATGGATACACACTTCTGGATTCTTGCTACGAAAATTCTAATGGTTATGTAGAATTCACCAGAACTTTCTTGGTTACAAAAGATAGCGGAAGTTTTCATGTTGAACAATTCAAACGGGAATTGGATTCAGTATGGACAACGACAGATACTACTGCAGTTGTATTGTGCAACATTCTTACATCTCAGGACAATTTTGGACGAGTTTTAGAAACGAATTATTATCTGAATGATTCATTAAACTGGAATATTTCCAGACGTACAACATTTGGTTATGATTCGAATAATCATTTAACAGACAGTGTAGTACAGGTTGATTCGTCAAATGTACTTGTAAATTCCTATTCTTGGCACAGAGAATTTGATTCATTTGGGAATTTGATATTGAAAGAAACGAAGCATTGGAGTAGTGGGCAATGGTTAAATAATAGCAGAGAAGAATGGTATTTTGATGTTATGGGAAGAGACACACTTCATGTAAACTTTGCCGGAGATTCTTTAAACTGGCTTCCATATGCGCAGATGAGAAGAATATTTGATTCGAATGGAATCATTGACAGTATGAGTTATTCCTGGGATGGTACAAGTTGGAATAATCAACATAGAAATCAATTTTCTTATCAGGCAGCACTTCAAGACACTTTGGAATTGTCATTTAATGGAAATGGAATTTTATGGGATAGTTCTACTGCTATTCGTAAAACTTATGATTCATTTGGAAATAGAACCAATAGTATACAACAGAATTTTGTCAGTTCGGTATGGGAAAATTATTTTAAAGCAATTTATACTTATGATTTAAGTAATAGAGTTGTTCTTGAAACAAGAATGATCTGGGCTGATAGTTTGTGGGAAAATTCAAATCAAACTATTTTTACTTATTCCGGAATTGATGCAGTTGACAGAGTTTATCAGCTTTGGGTTGATACAGTGTGGGTGTGCGAATCTTTCACGTACAATGATTATACTTATGGCCAGGAAGTTTCCGGTGTATTCGGAGGAGGAGATTGCAATTCAAGAAATATTGATTCAGATGAGACACGTAGATATGATAGCCAAGGCCATTTGATTTATTCTGCTACTGATGGCCATGCTGGCCAAAGTCAGGGATCGACCCGATATTACTATGAAGAAGACTTTTTGTATCTGGTACAAAATCACTCAACTTCTATGGGGGGATTGACACATGATTTAGAATGTTATTATTATAAACCTCTAACAATTACTTTCGCTAATTTCAATTTTGAGATTTGCAGTGGTGATTCTTTATCTATAAATATTAACGGTGGAGTCGAGCCATACACGATAAGATGGTACATAAACGATTCTCTTGAAACTAATCCATCCTCTGATCCGACTTTATTTTTTCCGGAAGTAAGTGGAGAGTATAGTGTTTTGGTTTCAGATTCATTGAATAACTATTTCACACAATCAATCCCTGTCGATGTTAGCGTGGGTGTAGAATTAGGAATGGATAAAATTGTGTGTTCAGATGCCCTTGTTTCATTAGCTGCCGGGCAGTTTGAAACTTATGTGTGGCAGGATGGAAGCACAGATTCATTATTCATAGCTTCCAGTCCGGCTCAGCTTGCTGATACCATTGAATACTGGGTTGAAGTAACAGATTCTTCAGGATGTATCAGCAGGGATTCAGTGTCCGTTGTTTTTGAAATTTGTATTGGTGTAGATGAACTATCAGATAAATTGACGCAAGTATTTCCTAATCCGGTTTTGAGTGGTGAAGAATTTACAATTAAAGGAACTGTAAAAGCAGATAGAATAACACTGGCTAATCTGTCAGGAGAAATTGTGCAAGAGTTGAACATTGATAATTCAGGAATTTATAAACTTGAATTGGAGCCGGGAATTTATTTTCTTACCATTTATACAAATGAAAAAATGGTTGTTCAAAAATTAATTATACTCTGATGAAACAAATTGTAATTACTTTCCTTGCAGCTTTTAATGTCTTTTTTGCAATAGCATCAGGCGACAGTACAAGAGTGTCATTTTGTACAACTACAGGTGATATTTGTTATGGCAGGCCTTCGTATTCAGAATCAATTGAAGTAATTGATTCGGCAGGTAGAGTAATTCGTGAGGATGAATATTCGCTTTCGGGATGTTGGGAAGGAGTAATTGATTCAATATTCAGAAAAAGTGCATCGAATATTTATCAGTATGACGCCAATGGAAATATTGTCTCTCATCTTACCTCAATTTATTTTCTTAATGATTCGATTAAAAATCAATACACATATTCTTACGATAGCCTGGATCGTAGATTAACGGAAGTCAGAACAAGATTGCATCCTTTACCCGTATTGGATTATTTCTTTGAACAATTTGAATATTATCAGGACAGCCTGAGTTCAGATCTTTATATGCATAATCCCGGTTCCGGATTAGATACTTCATATTTTAGAACTATGGAATATGATTCAGCTATGAGAAAAATAAAAGAAACATTTCGTCGCTATGAAACATCAAGTGGAAATTTAAACACTTTTTATATACAATATTACATGTATGATTCAACAGGGAACCTGAGTACATTATCGTATAAAAATTTGCTTCCTTCAAACGATTCAACGAGGATCACTTATTTTTATAATGTGCTTAATAATATTTCCGAAGCGTCCTATGAGCGATTTGATACTCTTAATTCAATATGGGAACTGAATGAGAAAACAATCTATAATTATGATAGCTTAAATTATTTGGATATAGCTTATGATATAAGGTGTTTTGCGGGAATATGTACTGATACATCAAGTTATGTTGATTATACTGTCGATTCAATAGGACGTATTACAAGAGAGGCCTATTATTCTTATCCCGGGGAATGGAATGGTTCATCTGCTGTTAATTTTAATGCATACGGTGATACATTATATTATGGTAGTAGTTCTCCTACTGAAAATGGCTGTGGTGAAAGCGAATATATTTATTTCACCTACAGTAATTCACAGGAGGTTATACATAGCCGGACACAAACTTTAGCTTCGTGTGCGTTTATGTATGTCGATTGCGATTATTATAATCTCAACAGTGATTCAATGGTAATTAATGTTTCCAGTCCGTTGACCGTTTGTGCAAATGATACAGTTTACCCTGTTGTTTTTCATGCAGGTGGCAATGAGCCCTTGCAGTATCATTGGTCACCTGGGATTTATTTTTCTGATTCAACGATCAAATATCCATATCTTATTAATAATGTTTCCGGAACTTATACTTTAACCGTGACCGATTCATCCGGAAGAAGCATATCCGATACGGTATCTGTACAAACGCATCCCGATCTCATTCATCCGCTTGATATTTCTGCATTTGGAGTTCCGCCATGTGAAGGTGTTGTCCAGCTGACATTCTCACCTGATTCTTTGAACGGGACATGGTATAGTCACTGGGAGTTTGATGGTTCTACTTATTGGGAAGATACCATTGTAGCCGGGTCAAGTGGATTGTATTCACTTATTATCAATAATGATTATTGCACGTACAGAACCGACACAAATCTGGTGCTGATTGAACCACAACCTCTGACGATAAACACTATTGGAAGTTACCATGTTTGCGAAGGGAATAGTGTGACCTTGTTTACGCAGGATCAGTTTAATTTTACCTGGAATACAGGAAGTACTGCCGATACAATTGTTGCCGATACTTCGGGTTATTATTATATAAGTATGACGGATACAAATTCGTGTCCTGATACATCAAATATGATATATGTTTACATTGGCTCATTTGAATCTGCTGAATTAATCCGTGATACATCTTTTTGCAGTGGTGATTCTGTAAGACTTAATCCCGGGTTTTATTATTCTTATTTTTGGAGTGATAGTTCAACACAGAACCATCTGGTTGTTACAGATCCGGGAGTGTATTCTCTGAGAGTTACTGATTATTTTGGTTGTCCGAATCATGATACTATTACAGTAACTGAAAATTTGCTTCCGGCAGTGAATCTGGGAGTTGATACACTTCTATGCAGAAACACTTCGATAATATTGGAACCCGGAAATTTTCAAAGTTATCAATGGCAGGATGGAACAAACGATTCGATATTTATTCCGGTTTATTCCGGAGTTGATACCGTAATTATTTCAGTTTTAGTTTCTGATTCGGCAAATTGTTTTGCATCTGATACAGTAGCTATTTTCTATGATGTTTGTAATGAAATAGTTTTTATTACCGGCAGTTCAAGTTATGTTTGGCCAGTACCTGCTGATGATATATTTTATCTGCAGTTTTCTGACAAGAGGGGTGAAATAATGGTATTCAATTCGCTTGGTGAAATATTTTATAAAGACCGGTTATTTAATTCTGCAAGTATAAATTGTAAATCCTGGCCGTCCGGTTCCTATTTTTATAAGATAGTAAAAGAGGATGGGCTTAATATTTCAGGAAAAATATTTATTCGCCATCCCTGACATAGTTGCTTTTAAAAATTGGGAATCTGTGACGAGTGTCATTTATGTTGTTGACGATTATCAATACATGGCATTTTTCTTTGTCGGAGATTTGGATATTAATCCTAAATCTCAAAACCATGAAAAAGCAATTTCAAGTCCTTGCAATTATTTTAGTTTCCTTCTTGTTCACTTCCTGTGGAGTAAATCAGGCATATTTGTTGAACAGTAATCAAAACAATACGCAGGTTAATCTATCAAGTAACAATTTTAAAGTAACTGATAAGATCAGCGGCAGTGCAGAGGTAAGCTATATCTTGATCTTTGGTGGATTGAATAAGAAAAAGCTTTATGAAAATGCATATTCCGATATGATGAACAAAGCCAATCTTTTGAATACTTCTAAAGCAGTGATCAATATTGTTACAGAAGAGCATGTTGGTGGTGTTCCGCCTTTTTATTTTAAAAGGACAGTAACAGTTAGTGCAAATGTTATTGAATTTGTAAAATAAAATTGTCGTGTTCGGTTTATATTCGGGCATTATATCTATTTGCAGAATTAAAAAAGGTTGTTTGCCTTTTTTAATTCTGTTTTTATTGATCTCTATAGAAACCTTTTCCAGGGATACTTTACAGACTCATTCAACGTGGTCATTTCAGACAAGAATGGTCATGACCGGATCATCGGATCATTCAGATCCGGCTGGATATACTGTGTACAGTGCATTTTCTGTTGAACCTACTCTTACCCGAAAAATTACTTCCCGATTTTCTTTAACCTTCAATATTCGTACAGAATCTCATGAAATAGATTTTATTGATTCTGTCGGTAATGAAACTCCATTAGGTTCGATCGAATTACTTCCGCTAAATTTACTTGTGCAGTACGATCTGATTCAATCAACAAATGCGAGGATATATATAGGTGGAGGAGCAAATCTGACTTTTTGCTGGGAAAAGAGTGGCGCATTAAATTCTACTGATCTTCCACCATCGTTAGGGCCGGCACTCCAGCTTGGAACAGATTTGAACATTTCAAAAGCCATGTTTATGAATTTTAATATTGGCTGGAATGCACTTCAAATGGATATAGAATCAGCTGGAGATAAGTTCTCAAGTTTAAAGATGGATCCAATTAATCTTGGAATAGGTTTAGGATACAAATTTTAGACAGTTTAGCTGTAATTAGCAAATTTTCATTTCTATGTTTTAGATTACGTCTTTGTGACATTTTTTCAGAATAAGTTTACTATACTTGAAACTTAAATTAGTTTAACTTGAAAATTATTTTACTTTAGATTGTTTGAATCACTCAAATAATCTGAAAACTTCTTCCAAAAAAGTAGTTATACCTTAATCACCTGAAGAGCTTTAGGTCCAATTCAAAATATTTCATGAAAAAACTTTTACTTGGTTTCTTAGCAGTCGTAATTTTTGTCATTGATGTCGATGCGCAAAGTTATGATGAATTCACCTGGACTGCTCCAACACCAAATATGTCCCAGAAATCTGCATTTAAGTTTGGTCCTGATGATTCATTATACATTGGTGCAAGAGGTTTATTTGTTTATAAGGATTCAACTATTAATCATTACAACTTTTATCCATTATCAGGATCTTATATCAAAGGAATTGCTTTCGAGAACAACAATATCTGGTTAGGGACAGATAGTGGTCTTGTTAAAAGGTCAGGGAGCGTAATTCAGGTGTTTAATAAAAGCAATTCCGGAATGAATAGTAATAGAATAAATGACATTTGTTTCAAAGGTTCTGACCTTTACATTGCAACTGATAGTGGAATTACAGTCTATGATGGAATGACCTGGACGAATACTTTACTGTCGGATTTGCAAATGACCAGTCGACCCAATTCAATTGGTGTAAACACTTTTGGAGTTTATTTAATGGAGAGTTCCGGAAAGATAGTTTACAATTCAGGAACGACGTGGAGAGTAATTTATGATACTCATCCTTATCAATATGGAAATAGAAAGTTTCGAAGTACGAATAGTGATACACTTTATATTCCCGGCTTCCCCGCATATTTGACTGATACAATCATACATTATATTGAGATTCCATTTGATCCATGTATATTAAAAGATAATTTATTTAAAAAAGCCTATCTATTTGCAAATCCCATCACGTATGAAAAGTCACTCGCAATTAGTGAAGGTACAATAGATTTAAAATATTTACTGAGGTGTGATAATCTTCAACCTGATCTGGCAAATGTAAAAGAAAATTTAAATTCTTCAGGTCAATATGATTTCAACCAGATAGCTGAGGGAGAATTCTATGACTACAATTCTTCGGGAAAACTTTTTTGGACAAATAGAACTACCACAAGACAGATATTTTCTAGGTATCTCAGATTAGATTCATTTCCTTCAAATGTTCCTTACGATGTTTGCCCATACCTCGACATTAACCAGGTTCGGGCGAAGGTCATGAACGATGGTGGTATGTTTTGGGATTACACTGGTGATGCTTTATATGAAGTTCCTAAAGGTTCGGGAACAACTTTAATATTTTGTCAGGGTCTGTGGATAGGAGGACTGGATCAGAATAATCAGCTACATATTGCTGCACAAACTTACAGACAAAGCGGTAGTGATTTCTGGCCGGGACCGCTGGATACTATTTCTGCAACAATTGATTCTGTAACTCATGATATTTTTGATACGATCTGGAAGATCAACAGAAGTACAGTAGATGATTTTATCTGGCGTTTTGCAACGGGTCAGGTTCAGAATGGTTCATGGACAGTGCCTGCAATTATTTTAAACTGGCCTGCAGAAGGATCCGGTAGTTATTCACGCAGTCTTGCGCCTTATTACGATTTCAATCAGGATGGACATTACAATCCTTATGATGGCGACTATCCGGATATAAAAGGTAGTCAGATGATCTGGTCTGTCTTCAACGACAATTTCGGACCACATGGAACAGATGAATCAGATCGGAATTTAGGTGTAGAAATCCAGGCCTCTGCTTATGCATATAATTGTCCTATGGCAATTAACGATGACAGCGTTATAAATTATACAACCTTTTATCACTATGAAATTATCAACCGGTCGGATACAGATTATCATGATGTTTATATTGGAAATTTTACTGATGTTGATTTAGGAAATTATCTGGATGATTATGTAGGATGCGACACCATAAATGATTTTGGATTTGGATATAATGGAGATGATAATGATGATGGTTTGTTGGGTTATGGTTTGCACCCACCCATGATCAATAATTTAATACTTAAAGGCCCTCAGGCAGATCTTTTGGATGGAATAGATAATGATCATGATGGAGTTCTGGATGAGCAAGGTGAAATGTGTATGATGAACAATTTTACTTACTGGAATAATGATGCGTCTGCAAATGGTAATCCTAGAACAGCGATGGAACATTACTATCGGATACAATCACGTTGGTTAGATGGTTCACACGTCGTTACGGGTGGAAATGGTTTTCTTACACCAAATGGTGATTCAACAAATTATATGTTCAGTGCAACACCATATAGCGGATTATTCTGGTCAGAACAGGTGCCTGATCAACAGAATCCTACTCCCAATTACCCAAGTGATAGAAGGTTTTTAATTTCAGCCGGGCCTTTTACTTTGAATACACATCAGTCAAAAATAATTGAATTTGCTTATGTGTATACAAGAGACCCGAATTCTTCAAATGGCTTAAACACATCAATAGCGAAAAACACACAAGATGTATTAAGGATAAAACAATTTTACGAAAGCAATAGTTTTCCTTGCGATAATGTGATATCAGTAAATGAAATTGAGAATATTCATTCAAGTTTATTTCCAAATCCTGCTGATCATTCTATTGAAATCGAAATTGTCGCAAGACCTAATATAGATGCACAAATAAAAATTACAGATGCTTTAGGGCAGTTGATATTTAAAAGATCTTCATGGAGAAAGAAAGATAAGATACTCAACAGAACATTTAGCTCCGGGAATCTATCTGTTGAATATTATTTCCGGTGATCAGATGGTGAGTAGAAAGTTTGTGGTGCAGCATGGTGGCAGGTGAAATGGTGAGCAGTAATTAGTGAGTCGTGATCAGCACTGCTTTCTTCATTTATAACTTTTTACTTAGCGGAAACTCCTAAAGTTTATGCTTATGAAATTGTGAAAATTAGGAATCCCGTGCTACTTACTACTCACTAAGATTTCATTTCCAGATCCTAAAAACCAGAACCAACCTTTTCTTCTGTAGCAACATGCGCCAGTCGATAAACAGAAGTGCGCTTACCATAATTAGTCCGATGGAAATACTGAAGACGCTTCGCATTGATGATGCTTCTTCTAAAATTGCTTTTGCATTTTTTGTAGCATAGTTTCCTACAGTTACTGCAACAGTGTCGCTGATAAATTTTCCTACAAAGAAGGCAGGAATTATCTTGATTGGTTTCAGTCTGGCGATACCTGCAGCCAGAAAGAGTGGTGTTGTTGGTAATGGTAAAAGTGAATATGCCAGTATCATCACCTGACTGCGCCAGCCTTTTTCCTGCATTTGATTACCAAGAAATTCGATGTCTTCTGTCTTTGCGCGTTTAAAAATTCTTCCGGCCAGGCGGGGAATGTATAATGTCAGGACATATCTTCCAAAAATAGAGCCGGCCACACCAATAAAGATAACAGCCCATATATTCAGATCAAAAAGAATCTGAAATGTGACCATTATTGTAAAAGCAGGTGGAAAAGGGAAGGGTACCACATCAAAAATAAAAGCTCCCAGAAAGACCAGGAAATAGTGATACCACATACAATTAATTGGAATAAATTAAATTACTCACAAACGAGACTTTAAATTAGTAAGATAAAGGTATGCAGAATTTTCGTTTAAAGGACAGTTCAAGTCAGATTCTACTGACCTCAACAATAGCTACTTTAGTCAAAAAATATTTTGTTAGTTTTTACAAATATCTTAGATTTATAACAAATAACAGCACATGGCGAACCTTGTACCCTTTTTTATAAGCACAGAGTGTGATATCTACTACAATCCCGAATACAAAATTGTGCAATCGCGCTGGAAGGGGATCTATGTAGAAGGTCATCGCCTCAAAGAAATATTTAACGAGTTGATCTACGCACTTGAATCGTATAAGTGTTCTACAATTATTGCTGATGCGAGGGAAATGCTGATCATTACTCAGAAAGATCGTCAATGGACGATAGACGATTGGTATCCACGTGCAGTAAAAGCAGGATTCAGAAATCAGGGACTGATATTGAGTAAAGACACATTTAATGAACTTACTGTAAAACAAATTTCGGCAAATTATGATAATGCAATTATTACAACAAAATATTTTACTTCGCCTTCACATGCTTTGGATTGGGTGAGGGAGATTGGGGGGGAAACTGTTGGGAAAATGAATAATGAAAAGTGAAAAGTGAAAAGTGAAAAAAATGCCCCGAGAGTCTATGATAACCTAAGTAGGAGACGCATTATTCATTATAAATTAAAAAAAGGTGGCTGCCCAAAATAAATTTAGTCTATTTACATTTGTTGTTATAATTTTTCTCGCTCTTTTAACTCTTTGGGTTCGGAAGTGTAGCAATTCGAATGATAATTTTAAAGAGCGGCCGATATCAGCACAAGTTGGTGATTGGAGACATCATAAATTAATTTTCACGAAACACGCCAGATGCAGAATGGAATGCAGGGATATTTCAGAATCAGAAATAGCGGATATACTGGTAACCGGAATTATTAATGAATCGAAAAGTAAAGAAGCAGATGCTGAAGCAAGCGGACAATGCCCGACATTTGCACTAGAAGGAAAAACAGATGATGGACAGAATGTGAGGATTGTTTTTGGAGCATGTGAAAAGATCACAAAAGTCATTACTGCAATTGATCTCGGGGCGGAGCATGAGTGTGATTGCAGATAGTTTTTATAATTAATTATTCATTTCTAATTATAACAAAGCAAGCGCCGGGATGTTCTGCGAAGACAAAATCATTTCTGTATTTCATTCCACATTTTTCTAAGACGCGGATGCTTGCAAGATTTTCTTTCATTGATCTTCCTGCAATTTCCTTGACTTTCAATTTGTGAAATCCAAAATCCAAGCATCCAATTCCGGCTTCTGTTGCGACACCTTGTCCCCAGAATATTTTGTGTAATCGGAATCCGAGATCAATTTCATTTAATTTCTCAACGAATTTTAGTCCACACCAGCCGATAAATGTATTGTCTGATTTTCGGATAACTGCCCATCTGCCAATAGGGGTGTTTGGATTGGAAGGAATAGAAGAGTAACTGTAATCGTTCACAAACTGTTGTGCTTCACGCAAGTCCCTGAAAGGTTTGTCGCCTGTGTATTTCACAACATCAGGATCATTGTTCAGGTTGAATAATTCAATTGCATCGTCCGCAATAAACTGTCTGAGAAACAATCGGTCGGTTTCAATAATTACATTCATAGAGAAAAGCAATGGACTTATCTATTCAGATTTTTATTGCTGCTGCCTTTTTTTTGTCGTAGCGGACAAAGAAATTGATCCAGATAATTCTGGACCACCGAAAAGTCAGAGGGCTGAGGAGTAGAATAGTGATGGCCATAAATCCAATAAAGAAGGCTGTGGACCAATCAAGGACCAATCCATAGAGTATGAACCACGTAATGAACCAGCCTGATGTTAGCGCATACGAAACGTACATGGCGCCGAAAAAATACCCGGGTTCTTTCTCATAGATCTCACCACAATGAGAGCAGGTTTTTTCCATTTTAAGCATTCCGCCCTGCAAGCGATATGGGTTATTATGCGTGAATACTTTTCCCTGATGACAACGCGGGCATTTATTCGCAGCCATTGAATACAGGATTTCTGTTAACATCATGGCGCAAAGGTAAGAAACATTATTTTTGTTTGCAGGTATTTGCGCCAATCAATGTATAAAGTGGGCAAAAACTGATTAAACTGGTTAAAAGGAAGACTCCTGCAAAGATCATTAAGATGATGCCAAGTGTTCCTGTGATAACATTCGAAAAATAAAGACCTGCGATGATTACGGCAATGATTGTCCGGATCACTCTGTCCGTTGTACCCATGTTCTTTTTCATAATAGCTTTAGTTTAATTTTAACCAAAGCTAAACCCTTCAATGTCCCAAAAAGGTGACTAATGTTACACAACCCAAACTATTTCATCATCAAACCCTAAAAAAGACAACTTAATTTTTCATTATAAAGCTAATTCATTATTTTTCATCCCGATAAATCGGGATTCACTTTTCACTTTTCACTTTTCACTTTTCACTTTTCACTTTTCACTTTTCACTTTTTACTATTGATCCGTCAACGCTTTCAAAAAATTAACCAGATCTTGTTTCTGTTGCGGAGATAAATTTTTCGGTCGCACAACATTGCTTTTATTCGGATGAGGCTGTCCGCCACTATTGTAGTGTTCGACTACTTCTTCGAGTGTTGCAATACTTCCATCGTGCATATAAGGGGCCGTGAGTTCAACATTTCGTAAAGAAGGTACTTTGAATTTACCGACATCACTTGCATTGCCTGTGATTCGGGCTCTTCCTGAATCAGGATAAACGGAATACAAGCCATTGTTTTGAAAACTAAAATCGGTGAAATTGTAATCGACATGGCAATGAAAACAATCTGCTTCTTCATTGAAGAACATGATCATTCCATTTTTTTCAGAAGTATTCAATGCAAATGAATCACCTTCATAAACAAATCTGTCGTACTTTGATTTACCTGTAAAGAGCGTACGCTCATAGCAAGCAATTGCTCTTGTCAAAGTATAAACAGAAGGTTCAAGGCCATAACTTTTCTGAAAATCTGCAACATAGTCTTTGTTGTTCCTAAGTCTTTCCACAGCCAGATTCACATCAAAGTCCATTTCATTTGGGTTTTCGATAGGAGCAAGCACCTGTTGTTCAAGATTCGGAACACCACCATCCCAGAAGGAATAAGGCTGATAAGCAACATTCAAAATTGTCATTGCATTTCGCATTGCATGTCTGCCACTGATTCCTAAACTTAATGCTACACCATCTGTGAATTTTAATCCCGGCAAGTGACAAGATCCACATGAAATAGAACTGTCTCTTGAAAGAATTGGATCGAAAAATAATTTCTCACCCAATGCAATTCTGTTTAAAGTCGGCTTGTTATCGGAAGGAATATTCGGATAAGGAAATCCAACAGGCACATCCAGAATTATAAATTCATTTCCCGGATCGATAATAGGATCTGTAGCTTTTTCCTTTTTGCAGGCAAAAGTCATTAAAGCAATAAAGAATAAGAATACATACTTTTTCATCCTGTCAAATTGCATTTTAAAAAATACCGAATCCGGAGCCCAGATTTGTTTATGGTTCCGGATTCGATATAAAGTTCTTTATTCTACTTCAAAAGCAGACTGCCAACTGTTAGCTATTTTGGTTGCTAACATCATATTATCCATTGTATGCGTCATAAGTTCTGAAGTCATATCAACATTGATCAATGCAGCAGCAAGATCAAAATTCAAGTGGATCACCTGATCTTGTCCTGAATTTACGCTGAATGCGTCCGTAGAAAAGTCAATGGTACGTTTAAATTCGTCCATGCCGATATGATATAAATAGTCAACGTTTACAGGTCCGGTTTGAGCAACAGTTGTATCAACCTTGCCTTCAACTTTCCAGAATATGTAACCGCTATTCCATGACCAGTGAATCGAAGGTGTTTGAACAGAAAGCGGATTTGACGAAGGGTATGTTGACGGATCGGAGTGATTTATTGTTGAATCAAGTCCTACAATAAATCTGAAGCCTTTGTAATTTCCGACAGGAACCATTCCTAATTCATACTCATCAATTTCCGGATTTGTAAGAAAAATTTTTCCTGTAATCGGCAATTCGCTTCCGTCACTTTTGATCAGCACAATATTTGAAATATACATTCTGTAATCTTCAATTGTGAATCGTTGACCGGCTGAATTTATAAATGTAGAATCATAATTTGCTGTATGTGTTCCAACATTCGAGTGTAAATGCATTGTCAGATTTTGCTCTGTAGAAGGAGTTGGTTCTTCAGATTTATCCTTTTTACATGAAGTGAATAATAGAGTTGTGCATGCTAATGTCATAGCTGCAATGGAAAATAGTTTTTTCATTGATTGATTGGGTTGATTAATTTAAATTAGTGATTGACGCAAACAATAATTCAAGACACATAGTGTTGAGATTTATTGATTGAAAATAAAAAGTGAATAAATTGTATTAAGAGCGAGGTGGCTGAAAAGGTTGATTCTGGAAAGCTACCGTTAGTTTCTCAAGATAAGGTGTTGAAATCTGTTCAACCAGATTACTAATGTATAAAGTGGTTGGGTTGAAAACAGATAGGTAAACAATTGTTTCCATTTTTTCCTTTACCGTACTTAAAGGAGTGGATTCACTTTGTTCATGAGCTTTGAGCTCTTTCATCAAATGACATTTACCATTGCAACTTAACTTTGGCTTGTCTTTATTGATACAATAGTTTTTGGTAATATATTCTTTGTTCAAAGCGTAACCGGCGAAAATTACCACACTACTCATAGTTTGACTAAGAATAGCGAGGCTAATTACAAATAAGAGAATCCGGTTGATCATAATTTACTTACGCAAAGATAAGCATATTTGGTACGAAAAAGCATGATAAATGTTGTGTTAATTGCAGTTTTTTATGTGTTAGATTGGGTTTTTTTAAGCTGAATTTGAATTTTGGAAAGGGAGAGTAAGTAATTTTTTTTTAACACAAGATCACTAAGGTTTTATCACAAGAGCACAGTGTTTTCACTTAGTGTTTTTGGATATAACTTTAGTGAACTTGTGTTTAATTGATATGTTAAATAATAGCCTCAGCCACAACAAATGTGCTCCCGCCAATGAAGATCATATCTGACAAACTACTGTTTGATCTTGCTGCGGAAATTGCTTTAGAAACGGATTCGTAAGCGTTGCCATTCAGGTTATATGCTTTTGCCAGATTTTTTAATTCTTCTGCATCAAGGGCACGGGGGATATTTGCTTTGCAGAAATAGTAGCTTGCATTTGCTGGGAGCAATTCCAGGATTCCGGAAACGTCTTTATCATTAACAACTCCGATCACCATATGAAGTTTCTCAAATTTACATTGCGAAATTTGCTGAACAATAAATTCAATACCGGCTTTGTTATGTCCGACATCGCAAATGACAAGTGGTGCATCAGAAAGTTTTTGCCATCGCCCCATCAGTCCTGTTAATTCCTGCACATTAGAAAATGCATCTCTCACGTGCGACTCAGAAATTTTCCATCCTGACTTTTTCAGCTGTTCGATAGCACAAAGAACTGTTGTGATATTTTTTTTCTGATAATTTCCTTGAAGATTAAGTTTGAGGTCGGTATAGAGAATTTTTTTGTCTATAAAAACATTGAACATGATTCCGTTCTCATCATTAGTAATCACTTCGGTTTGGATAATATCTTCTGCAAAAGTAAATGGTGAATTTAATTTTTTTGCATGCTCAGTGAAAACATTTTGAATTTCAATTTGTCTTTCTCCAATGATCACGGGGACAAACCTTTTTATGATACCTGCTTTTTCAGTAGCAATTTTTTCAAGTGTATCGCCCAGCAATTGCATGTGATCATAACTGATATTTGTGATGATAGAAAGTTCAGGTGTAATGATATTTGTTGAATCAAGTCGACCTCCCAATCCTGTTTCAATGATTGCTATATCTACTTTTTCTTTTGCAAAATAATCGAAAGCAAGTCCAACGCACCATTCAAAAAAGCTCAGGTCAATCTTTTCAAAAGAAGATTTATGCTCATTTACAAAATCGACCACTACTTTTTCAGGGATCATTTCACCATTAATACGGATTCTTTCTCTGAAATCTTTCAGGTGCGGTGAGGTGTAAAGTGCGGTATTATAGCCCGCCTTTTGTAAAACCGCAGCCAATAAGTGGGAAGTCGAGCCCTTTCCATTTGTCCCGGCAATATGTAAAGATTTAAAGGAATTTTGCGGATTTCCGAGCGAATTGCAAAGTTCGATTGTATTTTTCAGGTCGGCTTTATAGGCAGCTGCGCCTATTCTATGGAACATAGGAAGCCTGGAAAAGAGGTAATCTAACGTCTGCCGGTAAGTCACTTGATCGAAGTACAAATTTGATTTCAGGGGCAATTTACGACCAAATTAGTTCGCAATGTGAAAATTATCTTTGTGGGAATAAGTTTTTTTCTAAATTGCTTACGCTAACAACCACCACATTATGCCTTTAACGAAACGGGCCACAAGAAAGCTGATAGGCACTTGGCCACAAAGACTAGCCTTGTCAGGATTGACCGCTTTTGTCGTTTGGAGTGTAACCGAAGAAAATCTTTTTCTCTTTGCCTCGGTCTGGTTAGTGTCCCATTTAATTCTCACTTTGCTCAATTCAAAAATTCCGGAAGTGACGACGAATTTTAACGAAGAGATGCGTTATTGAATTGGGAGATCGTAATTCGAGACTCGTAATGCCTAATAAATGTGGGCTTCAAGTCATTTTAATTATTTACCGTTAAGTACTCAGAGAAAAATTTTTCCAGAAGAGTGGTCTGCACATTTTGATTCTTGCTTGCATTTTCTTTTCAATTACTTCCGGATTGTTTCGGACAAATTTCTGAATCTCTGTTTCAGATTCTGCTTCAAGTAAATTAATTATTCCGCTTCCATTTTCAAAAAGTGCAGCCATGATCAATCTGCCGTCAGTATATGCTTGTCGCATATAATTTTCATGTCGGCGCAGATCGACCGTAGTAAATGTTTTATGAGAAGGAAAGTTTTCTCCCATTGTCCACAGAATAAAATACAGATGTTTTAGTCCGCTTCTGATGCTTGGTGGAGATTCAATTTTGTCAAGAGGTTCTATCATGGTTCGTGTGATTTTCGTGTCAAAAACAATAGCAATAAAAGTCAGACAGTATCATTTGTGGTATATTTAACATTGCCTTAACTGATATTCAAATATTCATTATATGTTTCGAATTATTATCAGTCTTGTGTCAGTTGTCTGTCATCGTAGCGTCAGGTGATGTAGGTATTTATTTTCGTGAATCGTGATTCGAGTTGTCCTTGATTCAGCGGTTTACTTGCTGCCAGGATTTTTATTTCCCGCAGATCCCGCAGATCCCGCAGATTAAGGCGCAGATCTTGTGTTCCAATTATTCACTGCTATTGCAAGAAAAACGATCTGGTATAATTTCGACGAACACTATCTGCGGATTTATCTGCGCCTTAATCTGCGGGATCTGCGGGAGAAAAAATTTTCAACAACTAGCTGAAAATTTGCATATGTCAGTGTCTTAGAATAGGCGGATTTCAGCATATAAGACGAAGAAGGGCTCAAATCATTCGCAACTCGTGTTACGAATTTCGCATTACGAATTACAAAATCGAATTGCTACCTTTACGCTATGAAAAAGTTATTGCTTACTTTCTTGTTTCTTTCAGTCTTTGTTGAATTAAGTTCTTCGCAGACGATTAAATTTTCGGAAGAGATAAAGGAAAATAAAAATGCTCGCTACATGCGTGTATTGGGTTCGGATGAAGAAGGGAATATTTATGTATTGAGAAGTAATATCTCTCTTGAAACAGATCGTGACCGTTCCGGATTTAAGAGCAGAGTTTATTTTCTTCAATACTTAAGTGAGGATCTGAAACTACTCTGGGAAAAAGAGCTGCTAACTTCTTTTGAAGATGGTCATATTGCCGATGTGCAAATGAACAATGGCAGAGTAGTGGTCGTTGTTTTTTGAATAATAGAAAAGAGAAAACGTTTACTTTTTATATTCAGGCTTTAGACAACAGAGGAAACTGGGTCAATAAGCCAAAAGAAGTTGATCAGTTTATTGCAAACGATATTGATGAAGACGACAAACCCGGTATTATAAATTCACAGGATGAATTGTCGATTGCATTCTCTTACCGGAAAGTGAGCACTGATAAAAATTTTCAGGGTTATCAGGTGCTTGTCATGGATACTTCTTTCAATGTCCGCTATAAAAAACAAATAGATATCGAAGCTTCTGTAAATACCTATATTCCGGTATCATTTTTATTTTCTAATCAGGCGTCTTTCTTTGTTCTTGGAATTCATTATACCACTGAGAAACGTATTAAGACACAAGGCCAGGCGTTTTATGAGTTGTATGGATTTAATTCGAAAACGAATCAGGTTCTTCACTCAGAAATTAAAAGTGAAACTAAATTTTTGACTGATGTAGGTTTCACAATTGATAATGTAAACAAGCGGGTAATTGCTGCAGGATTTTATTCAGACAAGACCACATATTCAGTGGCTGGAGTATTTTACAATGCCTTTTCGGAAGATAGTCTTATTCAACTTTCATCGCAGAACTCGGCTTTCCCTGAATCGTATATGCAGAAATTCATAGGAGAAAGAAAAGACGGCCGTAGTAAAGAACTTGTCAATTACACGATTGATCGTCTCATCGTTCGCAGAGATGGTGGTGTAGCAATACTCGCTGAATCATTCAATCGCGCTGAGCGGTCGTACTGGGACTATTACATGCAAACATATGTTTATCATTACTACTATCACTATGGCAACGTAATGATCTTATCGATCAATCCTTCAGGTGATATTTTGTGGAATAATGTTGTGTCAAAAGATCAGAACTCTATCGATGATGCTGGATATTCTTCCTCTTATATAAGTTCAATTGTGAGTGGAAAAATAATTTCTCTCTATAACAAATATATCGACGATGATTCATCAGTGCTCATGACAACAGTCGATGGAATAGGAGCACAAAAAACCGATGTGCTGTTCAATGAAAATGAAAAAGTGGTTATAATTCCCAAGTCGGCTAAACAGATTGATGAAGACACTATTTTATTGCCGGCTTATAAGCAGAACAGGTTTTTTATACTAAAAGTCACCTTGTAATTAATTGATTCAGGATTTTTTCTGCAGTAATATCTTCTTTCCCGGAGGAATCGAAGCTCCTTCATTCAGTTCGTTATACTTATAAATGTATTTGGATTTAATTCCATATTCCTGAGAGATAGAGAAAACAGTATCTCCGGGTTTTGTTATATAGAATTTTTTATCGCTTTCTTTTTCTTTGGCTGGATGTACACTATCTGACCTTCTGAAAGATTTGCATCATCACGAACTTCATTATATTTTGGTAACTGCCAGTAGCCGAGATTTAATTCTTTTGCAAGACTTTCATATGTATCTCCGTGGCGGGCTATAACATATTTAATTCCGTTTTTCTCTTTTACCTTGCGGGTTGCAAATGCATCAACAACTTCAACAGAAGGAACAAAAACCCGTTTCTCTTTTATATCTCTTTTAGGATAAGACTCAGCTATTACTTCATCAGTTGAAGTGCTATTAGAAGCTGTAGTAGTATTTGTATTTGAATTTGGTGAAGGAGCAGGAGTCTTGCTGTCAGCATAAAGTGGAAGTTCTTCCTGAGTATCCAGTAAATGCAATTGATAATCTTCTATGATCTTGATCAAACGGGTAGCATAAGCAGGATCAGTTGCATACCCGGCTTTCTTCAAACCTTTCGCCCAGCCTTTGTAATCTGTTTTGTCGAGTTCAAATAAGAATGCATAACGTGACCGGGTTTTGAGGAAATTACTGTGATCGTCGTATGATTCTAAAGTTGTATTGTATTTTCTGAAACATTCGTCTTTTTCATCATCATCCTGAATGTACGAAGGTCCAACCCAATTAGCGCATTTGATACCAAAGTGGTTATTAGCCTGAACAGCTAACGGACTTTTTCCATCACTTGATTCAAGACAAGCCTGAGCCATAGTAATACTAGCAGGCACGCCGGACTTGATCATTTCACGGATAGCATCTTCTTTGTGATCGGCAATGTATTGCAATCTTGCTGCTTTTGGATCTGCAGCGAAAGTTGAATTTAAGCCAATAAGTAAAAAGAAGGCAAGAATGGATGAAACTTTCATAGTCATTAAACGCAATTTTGTGATGGTTATTTGTGAGATTATTACGATGATTTAATGTAGTAAGATACACTTAGAAGTGTAATTAATTGCCTGAAATTCTTAAAAGTTATGGATAAAATGGAAAAATTCCGCCTGTATGGATCGCCGTAATACTGCTTTTGGTCTGAAAGGTTCCCTTTTTGAGTAGATCATTTATTGCAAAAAACATTTTTCCGGTATAAACAGGTTCGATCTGAATGTTGTTTTGGAAATAAAATTCTCTGCAGAAATTATCGAGTTCAGATGTTGATTTTGCATAACCTCCAAAATGATAGTCGTAATGCAAAGTGATCTTTGAAAGATCGCCACCCAAATCTGAAATATTTTTCTGCATGAATTGCGCACCTTTCAATACAGGAATTCCATGCACTTCTTGTCCGGGTTTTACACCTTTTGAGATCCCGGCAACTGTAGCACCTGTTCCACATGCGCAGAAAATATAATTGGCTTCAGGAATTTCATTTGCAATTTCTGAAGTTCCTTCTACTGCTGCAAGATTGGATCCGCCTTCGGGAAGAATAAAAACATCATCAGGATCTTTTATAATTCCTTTACTCTTCAATGTTAGTAACAGATTGGAAATATATTCCGCATTATCTTTTTGTCTGTACTCTTCTCTCGAAACAAAAATCAGTTTCATTTTATTTTCAAGCATGAATTGAATACATGGATTTGAAATTTCATCACCACGAACAATTCCGATAGAATCAATTCCAAGTTGATGAGTAGCAGCAGCAGTTGCGATCAGATGGTTTGAATATGCGCCGCCAAAAGTGAGAAGCACTTTTTTATTCTGTTCTCTGAAATCGATCAGATTGTATTTCAGCTTGCGCCATTTGTTTCCGCCGGTAAAAGGATGCACAAGGTCTTCGCGCAAAACGGAAATTTTAAAATCTCCTGATTCCGGTAGACGGATTTCCTGAAGGATTGACTTGGATTGGAGATTCAACATCCGGCAAAAATACTTATATAATCACCTGCTTATATGCGGTTCCGATTTACATTTCAAATAAAGTTCTTTGACTATTTAAAAAAAGCTGTCCGCCGCGAGCTGGATAGCCATGCGTGAGGGGAAATCGAGGGGACTCGGCGCATGGCGTAAGCTACTTTTACTATCAATAATACATTTTATTACGATATTAAATTTACTATCTATACTACATTTTACAATCGATAAGTAAACTATACAATCAACAATTACTTTTACCTGGAATAACGAAAGATCATAAGGGAAGTGCTTTTTGCGCGGCCCCCGGGGTTAAATATGAGTCATCGAAAAATCTAAATTTCTCAAGGCTATTTTGGTTATAATTGTTAGTTCATTGACATTCAACATTACCAAACTGCAATTCACACTGACACTTTTTATTGAGTAGTTGAAAGTACAGCAGTTTGAGTTTGATATCTGGAGCGCGGGAAGTAACAAAGTCAATTCCTCTATATTCCTTAAATCAACGCATAAGCATTATCGCAATCCGCAATCCGCAATCCGCAATCCGCATTTCAATAAATCCCCCAAACCCTTCAAATCAACCCTATAAATTCTTTAATTAAACAAGTTGCCCCACCCACTGTTTTTTGATAAATTTGCCCGCCAATCATCAAACAATACCGTTGATTGCACTGTTATTCCATGGCAATTCAAGACAAATTTGATCCTGAAGACTATTATCTCTCGCCCGAAGGTTATATTATCTTTACTGAAAAATATCACCTGAAACGCGGATATTGTTGTCAAAGCGGGTGCAAACATTGTCCGTGGGACTTCAATAAAACCAAATCCAAAAAAGAAAAATAAGCGAACATGCTCACAAGTATATCCTCTGAAAAATTAGATCTAAGTACATCAAAGACGCCAACCGGCACTAAGCTCTCTTGTAAAGGCTGGGTTCAGGAAGCGGCATTGAGAATGTTGTTGAACAATCTCGATCCTGATGTTGCTGAACGTCCGGAAGATCTGGTCGTGTATGGTGGAAGAGGAAAGGCAGCACGTAACGTTGAAAGTTTTCATCTGATCGTAAAAGCGTTGAAAGACTTGAATGATGATGAAACATTGTTGATCCAAAGTGGGAAACCGGTTGCAATACTTCCCTCACACAAAGATGCACCGAGAGTAATTTTAAGCAACTCTCAGTTAGTGCCGAAGTGGGCAACATGGGAAGTGTTCGATGAACTAGAAAAGAAAGGTTTGATCATGTATGGTCAGATGACAGCAGGTTCTTGGATCTACATCGGCTCGCAGGGAATTGTACAGGGAACGTATGAAACATTTAATGCTGTTGCTGATAAACATTTTGGTGGTTCATTGAAAGGGACTCTTTCTGTAACAGCAGGACTCGGTGGAATGGGTGGTGCACAGCCTTTAGCTGTGACAATGGCTGATGGAGTTTGTCTGGCCGCAGAAGTTGAAGAATGGCGTGCACAAAAAAGAGTAGACACAAAATATCTTGACTTTATCGAAAGAGATCTTGATAAAGCAATTGATCTCGCATTAGAATTTAAAGCGAAAGGTGAAAATAAATCGATCGGTGTAATTTGTACAGCAGTTAAGTTGTTGAAGAGATTGATCGAGAGAAATATTGTTCCCGAAGTATTGACTGATCAGACTTCGGCACATGATCCGTTGATCGGATATTTACCTGAAGGATTGACGAATGAAGAAGCAAATGTTTTGCGCGAGACAGATCCTGCAAAATACATTGATATGGCGTATGATTCTATGGCAGAGCATGTACGTTTAATGCTTGAATTACAATCACGCGGATCTGTAACATTTGATTACGGAAATAATTTACGAGCACGTGCACAAGAGCGTGGAGTAAAGAATGCATTTGATTTCCCCGGATTTGTTCCGGCATATATTCGTCCGCTTTTCTGTGAAGGAAAAGGTCCGTTCCGTTGGGCAGCATTGTCAGGTGACCCGCAGGATATTTACGAAACTGATAAAGTCATTCTGGAATTATTTCCTGAGAATAAATCATTACATCGCTGGATGAAAATGGCGCGTGAAAGAATTGCATTTCAGGGATTGCCTGCAAGAATTTGCTGGTTAGGAATGGGCGACAGAGAGAAGGCAGGTTTAGCGTTTAATGAATTGGTAAGAACAGGAAAAGTAAAAGCTCCGATCGTAATTGGTCGTGATCATCTTGATACCGGTTCTGTTGCATCTCCGAATCGTGAAACGGAAGCAATGCTGGATGGAAGTGATGCCATCGCTGACTGGCCTATTCTGAATGCATTGATAAATACAGCAGGTGGTGCCAGTTGGGTATCGTTGCATCATGGGGGTGGAGTAGGTATGGGGTATTCAATACACTCAGGAATGGTGATTGTTGCTGATGGAACTGCCGATGCAGAGCGCAGACTGAAAAGAGTGTTGCATAACGACCCTGCAATGGGAGTGATCCGCCATGCTGATGCCGGTTATGATATTGCAAAAGATACTGCAAGAAAATTCCGTTTAGATCTTAACACAAGGTTGAAATAACGTTTGGAGCGGTATTTGCGTATCAGGAATAAATCAATCTTCAACTTAAAATGAAATCAAGAGCCTCAAGATATCTCTTCGCAGTATTACTTTGTACAGTATTTTTTACAGCCTGTGAAAAGACAGAAGATACAGGTCCATCGACCACTGACAGAGACAAATATTTAGGAAGTTGGTCAGGAAGTTCAACCGGAAGTGGCGGCACACGTAATTTTAATATGCAGATCACTGCCAGTAACAGTGCAGCAGATCAGATCGTATTGAACAACTTCGACGGTGTTGGAACAGGAAATTTTATTTATGCAAACATCAGCGGCAACTCACTTTCAATCGTAAGTACATTAGTCGGTTCCGATCGTTATGAAGGCACCGGTTCAATTTCCGGAAATACGTTGAGTTTTACTTTTACAATTGATGATGGGCAGACGATAGAGAATCGGTCGGCTACGGCTACTAAATAATATTGTTGTCGCTTCAAGCAGGTTTTTCTTCGAGCTCTCTTTTAAGTTTTCGGCCATCTTTGAAAGTAAAGTAAGCAAGGTTTAAGAAAATCCCCATTATTATTGTAATGCCCCAGGTTCTCGGGTGTTCCATTGGATAAATCAGCCGATGTGAAATATCATTAAACAGTTCCGTTGGATTGCTAACAATATCCCAACTATTCCAGCGGAGGAACCTGCCGACGTAAACTCCGAAAGCACTTGCAAAAAGGAGCGTAGTGGAAATTACTTTGATAAAATTGTCATTGAATTTTTTTCTGAGAATACTTTCAATTTCCATCAGACTGTAAAAGCCGAAAGACAGTCCTGTCCATGCAAAGGTAAGGATGAGAATTAAATCATACCACACCGGAAAAGTGTCGCGTTGTTTCAGGTGGATAAGATCTGTTAGTATGTACGGCGAATTGGGAAAGAACAAGAGCCAGCTGAATAGGAGTAATGAAAAAGTGAAAATACTTTTTGATCTGTGCGCAGATAAATTCCAAAAATGCTCAGTACCCAGGAATTGCTGCCAGAAATAAATTCCAGTTTAAAAGAGGAACATTGTATTTCCTGTCAGATAAAACCGGAACAATGATAATCCGAAACAAAAGATCGACATCGTACCCAAAAGTATTCCTGACTTGATCTTTTCCGATTGTCCGGTAATGCGAAAGTCTGTGGTCATGTGTGGGAGTTTGGTGATGAACGGATGTTTGGGGGCAATATTTTCTTTTGAGGTGTTAATGAATACTTAAGTATAAATGCTAAAAAAATTTTAACACTAAGATCACTAAGTTTTTGGCACAAGTGCACAAGTGATGCTTTTACCATAAGTGATCTTGTGACGAATTTTAGTGATCTAAGTGTCTGGCATCTCTAGCCCAAACCTTTGAGCTTTCCTCTTTTTAAACCTACCTTCGTTAAAATCACAAATGCAAATCCTCTCCGCCTTACAAATAAAAAAAGCCGATCAAGATACAATTACAAACGAACCAATATCCTCAATTTACCTCATGGAACGCGCCGCAGAAAAATGCTGTGAGTTTTTTCCACCTGTTGGTAAATGGAATCATTTAGTTGTCATCTGTGGAACCGGTAACAATGGTGGTGATGGTTTAGCGATTGCAAGACTGCAGTTAGGAAATTTCAAATCAGTCAGAGTTTTGATTCTGATAACCGGCAAGCAACCGTCTGAGAATTTCGAAATTAATTTAAAGAAGTTGCAGAATGAGAATGTAAATATTCAGTTCATTACAGATGCAAATGATATTTTCCTCAATGATGAAGAATTAGTTGTCGATGCAATTTTAGGTGTCGGAATAACAAGACCTGTCGATGGTTTTATTTCAGATTGTATCGATGTAATAAATGAACTTGCAGTTTTTGTAATTTCTATTGACTTGCCCAGCGGATTGATTGCAGATTCGTTTTCTTCAGGCAAAGCAATAAAAGCAAACTTAACACTTACCATCGGAGCTCCGAAGCAAATATTGTTTTTTCCGGAGTCGTCAGAGTTTGTAGGTGAATGGAAGTTGGTCGACATTTATAAGAATAAAGCAAGTGTATCGTCTAATGAGGATGCGCCCCAAATTGTTGATTTGAGTTATGCGCGCAAACACTATAAAGTGCGTCCTGAGTTTTCTCATAAAGGAACATTTGGAAAAGCCTTGATCGTTGCCGGCGGACAAGGCAAGTATGGTGCAGCGGTGCTTTCAGCGAGAGCGTGTATGCGAAGCGGAATAGGATTGTTGACAGTTCAGGTTCCGAATGAAGCAACAATGCTTATTCATAGTAGTCTTCCTGAAGCATTGCTAAAGCCTGATAGACATCAAACAATGATCACAGAGATCATGGATGTTGATCTGTATGATTCCATAGGAATCGGTCCCGGAATAGGAACAGCAAATGAAACTGTTGATGGATTGATTCAATTAATCAAGGAGCAACAAAAGCCAATTGTCATTGATGCCGATGCATTGAATATTATCAGCGAGCATCCCGACCTGCTTACAAAGTTACCTTTGAACAGTATTCTAACTCCGCACCCGAAAGAATTCGAGCGTCTGTTTGGTCCGACGGAAAATAGTTTTGAACGCCTGGAGAAACAAAAAACACAATCTGCTATTCATAAAATAATTATTATTTGCAAAGGAAGATATACGACGATCACTACTCCGGAAGGAAAAGTTTTCTTCAATATGAGTGGAAATTCCGGATTAGCAAAAGGCGGCAGCGGTGATGTATTGACGGGAATTTTAACATCGTTGTTAGCTCAAGGCTATTCACCGGAGAGTGCGGCGGTATTTGGTGTATTTATTCATGGCTATTCAGCAGATTTATTAGCAGAGAAAATCGGTAAAGCCGGAATTTTACCGGAGATGTAATTGAAAATTTGCCCTATATTTTTAAGGTCTTTGAAGATTAGATTATTTTTTTTCATAATTAATTTATTTTTAAGGCTGATTATTATTTTTGCCAAAAAATTAATCTACCACATGATGAAAACTAATTTAAAAATTGCCGGCGCATTCTTGGTCGGCGCGATCACACTTGCTGTGACTTTCGGTTTTAAACCGTCGCAAAATCAGGTACAGTACACGCAAATTACAACAATTGAATCAGTAGTTCCAGGAGGACTTGGTCGTTCAAGAATGATTACGACTGATCCTAATGGTGAGTTTAAAGAAATTGACATGGAAAACTTTTTTTCAATGGTTGGAATCAATTTCGGTAACGTTCGCAAGAACGATAAAACGATCACTGATAAATTAAATCAGATGACAGCTGATGGTTGGGAACTGGCTGAAGTTAATTCAGGTGTATATAGCGCAGATAAAAGTACCGGCATCTTCGTTACAAGATATTTGTTTAAGAAGTAAATCGACACTTTTTAATTTCAAAGTGTACGAATTGTTATTTAACACGGAGAAAAAGAGGAAAAAAGGGAGAAAAAAGAGGTCTCCATTTTCTCCCTTTTTTCCTCCTTTTTCTCCGTGTTTAAAAAAATTACTTCACCAAGGCAACCCCATTTATATACACATTCGAAATCACCGCCTCCCCATTTAAAACAGATACACTTGCATAAGCCACAGAATTCGTATCGCGTGAAGCTTCGAAGTATGCAGTTTCTGCAGCGCCGGCTTTTGATTCTTCCATGTAGAATATATTGAAAGAAAAATCCAGATTGAGATAAGCAGAATCTGATTCCTCATAGTTCTGAAAGTAATCCACTTTTGTTTTCAGATAAACACCGGACTCAGGTTTTGTTCTGTAAACATTATTGATTTTTGCAAAGCCATCTTTGTCGGTTCCAAGAGTTGCATAAACTTCCTCATTGGAATACCACGGACCTTTGTCAGTTACATAAAACCTGCTGGCATCAAAGCGTAATACAATATACTTTCCTCTGAACGGATCTGAAGGATCGATCGGTGCAGTTTTGAATTTGAATTTTTCTCCTTTCGATAGAATTGATTCATGATCATAGATCATTTTAGCCGGTACAAATAATTGTAACAGTATAAGTAAAGCCAGTAAGACGTATATTCGTTTATTGCTCATGCTGCTTTCTTTTTTTAATGATCAGATAATTTGTGTAAAAAAAACCAAGTCCAAGAGCGACGAATACTAATCCCCGGATCACAAAAGATAATTGGGAGTCAAAGAACTTACATGCTACAGCAGTTGCTAAAACCAGCAAGCCGAAATTCAGAATTCCCAGATGATCTTCTGCAATTCCATTCTGAATGATTCTTATTCCTATGAATAACAACATCAGATTTGATAACAATTGAGAAAATCCTGGAGAAATGGCAGCAAGAAAAAATATTCCTATAAAAACAATGAATGAAAATTTGAAGATCGCTGTGTGCTTGGTCAGCGGGAGGTGATCGTGACGGACAAGTAGAAACAATGCTGCAAGAGTGGTAAAGACTACTGCATGAAGTTCAGATGTTCTTATCAAAACTGACAATGGTTCAAGACTTCGAAAGAGATTTGGCCAGATCCAGTCGAAGGTGAGTGGAATCAGAGTAACAACTATTCCGAGTAACCCAAAGAATGAAAATGATTGAGTGTTCTTTGATGTGCGATGAAAGACGGGTAAACTTCCAAGCAGTAAGAATGCAGAAAACAAACTCATGAATGCGATGAACATCAATTCCTCATTCTTCTCTGCACTGGAGCCAAGTCCGATCATTATCGAAATTGGGATCAATCTGCTATGAAGAACTGCATAGTTGCTCTCTGCCTTTTTCTTCAGCAACATAATGTAATGCGGAATCATCGCTATCAATAGAACCCAGAAGATCAAAGACTCAAGAGAGTAAAAGCGTGAGTAACCAACTTCCATTACATAATAATTAATTCCTGTAAGGTAGAAGAGAGATGCAACCGACGAGTTCATTATGTATATCTGCGGTAAAGCCAGAAGCATCCACGTTAAAATGAAGTCGGGCAATTCTCCGGAGATGTGGTAGATCTGACTGATCATTGCAATGCATGCACCAACACTGAAAAATAAAAATGCAGAAGTTCCTTCGATCCATACTTTCTGATCTTTCTTTTTGATCATGGCATAAGCCGCTAAGATCTGTCCTGCAATTAATGGAAGAAAAGCCAAAAGTGATTTAGTAAATCGATTAAAATTATCCCAGTTGTGAGCGACAATCAGAATGATTCCCATTCCAACCAATATTGCTCCGACGATTCCAAAAACAGCAATTAGTCGGTTGGGTTCTTTGTTTTTCTTGTTTTTATAATATTCGGTGATTTGATCTGCAGTGCTCTGAGAAATCACATTAGCATTGAGCAGTTCCTGGAGGTCTTTTAGCATGTGATAAATATAGGATTATTCTTAAAGTGAAATTAACTTTGGATTAAAGGGTTTAAGGGGTAGTTTCTTAACTCGGTTTCGATTCTTTTTATTTTTCGTCCGCAAGTTTTTTATATCATTGTCATCTAAGCTAAAAGGACCTTTTGGACGAACAAGTTTTCATACAGCAATTGCGGGAAGGTGATGATGTCGCTTTTGAAAAACTTATTCAGTTTTATTCTTCGCAAGTATTGAATACATCGGTCAATATCCTTGTTTCAAAAGAAGATGCGGAGGATGTCAGTCAGGAAGTTTTCATTGAATTATTCAGATCGATAAGGAATTTTAAAGGAGATTCTAAACTTTCCACCTGGATCTATAGAATTACGATTTCAAAATCACTGGAATTTTTAAGAAAGAAGAACAGGAAAAAGCGTTCAGGTTTTTTCAGGGAACTTTTTGGAATGGATGATCAGGAAATTAGTGTTCCGGCAGATTTCAATCACCCCGGTGTTGTTTTAGAGAATAAAGAACTTTCTGCAATTCTTTTCTGTGCATTGGAAAAACTTCCGGAACGCCAAAGAATTGCATTTTTACTCAGTAAGACAGAGAATTTATCTTATTCTGAAATTGCAGAAGTAATGGAAATTTCAGTTGCATCAGTTGAGTCCTTGCTTTTCAGGGCAAAACAAGGGTTGCAACGGATTTTAGAAAAATATTACAAAAAACATTATAAGTGAGCGCAAGTAATTATTAAAAATAACATCTAATGAATATGATCAGAAAAGAAAGCCGGATAAAGGAGACAATGGATTCAATTTATTCGATTGAAAAACTTCCGGTTTCAGAAGAATTAATCCAACGGATTAAATCGGTTCGTGGAAAGGTTATAGATTTTACGATCAAACCTTCAGTACGGCTGGCAATTGCAGCTTCAGTTGCTGTGTTGTTTTTTATCAATTATTATGCATTGAATAAAACATCAAAAGGGAGAAGCAGTGAAAAATCAATTTTTGCAACAGAATATTTCTCCTACATGAATTCACTATAAGACATGATGACGGATACAAAATTTCTTAGAATAATTATAGTCTGTCTCATTGTGTTAAATATTGGGACATTGTCTTATTTACTTTTAAATAGACCCGGAAACTCGCGTGGTCCGGGTGGAAGAGAAAGAATCATTGAGTTCCTTTCTGAGGAATTAAACTTTAGTAGTGAACAAAGGGCTCAAGTAATGAAGTTGCATGAAGAAAACCGGGAGCAGATAGAAGAGATCCAGGCTGAAGACCGTAAGTTGCATGATAATTATTTTAATTACCTGAATCAAAACAATCCTGATTCAGCAGTTGTGGATTCAATGGCAACATTGATGTCACATAAAAGAAAGCAAATTGAAATACAGACGTTCTATCATTTTTCTATGGTAAGAACCATCTGTACCGAAGAACAAAAAGCTAAATTCGACCGGATCATCAACGATGCATTAAGAATGATGGCTCCCCGTCCACCGCGCTAGAATATATCAAACACATATCCACCTAAATTAAACCACTGAATGAGAAAAAATTTTATCGCAATTGTTTTGGCATTATTTTCATTTGCAGCACTTGCTCAGGCACCTGAACTGGCTACCTGGAAACAGAATACAACTGCTACAGGATACAATGGAATTGTTTCCAATGTTCAAATAGTACAATATTCCACTAACAATGTATACATTTCATGTACGTGTATTCCGGGCTATAGTATCGGTCCCTGGACAGGCAATCCAAATGTTGCAAGTAATCAGAATTTTGTTTTCAAGATCACAAGAAATCCACAACAGAATACCGGAACAGCGACAGCTGTTGGACTTGGTCACATTGGTGTCTGGTCGAATGGTGTGAGTGTATTTAATGTTTCTGATGCAATGTCGTATATGAACCAGGGCGTCTGGAATAGAAATGCTTACTATTGGGAAGGCTCGGGATTTGACAATTGCCTCGGTCACCCGCAACAACAAGGCGAGTATCATCATCATGTTAGTCCGACATGTTTGTATGACGATACTGATAGCCTGAATCATTCACCAATCATCGGGTTTGCATTCGATGGTTTTCCGATCTATGGTGCATATGCATTCACCAATGTAAATGGTACGGGAGCTATTAAGAGAATGCAAAGCAGTTATGTAATGAATTCTGCAACCACGAGAACGAATGGTCCTGCAGTAGCTGGAATGTATCCGAACGGATGTTTCATTGAAGATTACACATACGCTGCAGGATCCGGAGATCTTGATGAGCGTAACGGACGTTTTTGTATCACACCTGATTATCCTGCGGGGACTTATGCATACTTCGTAACGATTGACTCCAATCTGGATCCACAGTTTCCTTATACTTTTTTTGGAACTTACTATGGAATAGTTCAGTCAGGAAATACAGGAATGGGAAGCGGGCATGTTACCATATCAGAGCCTACAACAATTTACACTGAAACTACAGATGTAAAAGAAGTGTCAGATGATATAAAATTCACATTATCAGAAAATCCGGTTAAGGACTTTGCATATATTTATTTTGATCCGAAAAGCGTGAATAATGTTACAGCTGAAATTTATGATATTAGAGGGCAAATTTTGTTTTCTCAATCGAATATGCAACCAAGCATTAGCTATACTTTTGACTTTACGAGCTATTCAACAGGAACTTATTTTCTGTATCTTACAACCGCAAATAAAAGGGTTGTTCAAAAGATCATAAAAGTTAACTGATGAAAATATTGTTTTTCATTCTTCTGAATTTCATTGGAATTGTTTCTAATGGCAATCCGGAAAATGGGAATGAGTTGCAGATCAATTTCCGGCATTTTGTCGGTTCTGATTCCTTGATTTTTAAAACAAAAGAGTATGTAAATGAATTAGGACAGAAGTATACTGTTACTAAATTCAAATACTATATCAGCAACATTCAATTGATCAATGATTCAGGAAAAGTGTTTTCTTCAGAGGAATATTTTTTAATTAATGAAGATGAACCACAGTCGAAAGGATTTTCTGTAAAAGATGTCCCTCCCGGAAATTACAAAACCCTTTCATTTATTATTGGTGTCGATAGTCTGCGGAATTGTAGTGGTCTGCAGGAAGGTGCACTTGATCCGGTCAAAGGAATGTTCTGGGCATGGAATACCGGATACATTTTTTTGAAATTGGAAGGAACATCAGAATCCTCAACTGCTCAGGGTGGAATTTTTGAATATCACATCGGTGGGTTTAAAGAACCTGTTAATGCTATCAGAAAAATTTCTTTAGAAATGGATAGTTTAATTTTTGCGGATGAAGTTCCTGATTCCAAAAAGATTTTTATCAAAGCTGATATTTCTCAGATACTTAAACAACCTGTGTCAATAGACTTTTCCACGATGCCTGTTGTAAGCGATATGACCAATGCAGAATTGGTTGCCAATAATTATTCTGATATGTTCAGTCTGATAAAAGAGAAGTGAAGATGAAATTATCGAATCTGAAGCTTGCATTTCTCGCAGTATTTTCACTTATTATTCTGAGTGCATTTGTTATTGAAAATCCATATTATTCCATTTCTCAGAAAGATGTTGAAATAGTTATTCCGCAAGGTTTTCCTAAACCGGTTTATGATTTCAGGAAAAATAAAATGTCTGCAGAGGCATTTACACTGGGAAGAAAATTGTTTTATGATCCACTTCTGTCAAAAGATAATTTTACTTCGTGTGGTACATGTCATCTCCGTTTTGCTGCCTTTGCACATGTCGATCATGCATTGAGTCATGGTATTGCAAACAGGATCGGTAAGCGAAATGTTCCGGCCTTGCAGAATCTCATCTGGAAAAATGAATTCATGGCTGATGGCGGAATCAATCATCTCGACCTGCAGCCCATTGCTCCATTAACAAGTGAAGATGAAATGGGAGAGACTCTGGAGAATGTAATTCTGAAACTGCAGAATGATTCAGTTTATCCAAGGTTATTCCAAACTGCATTTGGTGATTCAATTGTTTCAACAAAAAATATGATGAAGGCCTTGTCGCAATTTGTTTGTCTGATGATTTCGTCAGATTCAAAGTACGACAAATTCATTGCCGGGAAAGTTGAGTTTACATTGAATGAAAAGAACGGATTGAATTTGTTCAGGGCAAAATGCAGCAGTTGTCATAAGGAACCTTTGTTCACTGATAATACCTATCGGAATAACGGACTGGCTCCTGATCCGAAACTGAATGATATTGGAAGAAAACTGATCACAGGAAAAGAATCTGATCTCTATAAGTTCCGAGTTCCGACATTAAGAAATATTGAAATGACCTATCCATATATGCATGATGGAAGATTCAATACTCTAGAAGAGGTGTTGAAATATTATTCTGAAGGTAAATTTCATTCGACCGGATTTGATAAGGAATTGACCAAAACGACCGGCCTCACTGAATCGGAAAAAATTGACCTGATCATTTTTTTGAGGACGTTGACGGATAAGACGTTTTTGTATGATAGGCGGTTTGCGAATCCGTTGTAAGGTGAAAAAAACACAGAGAACACTAAGTTCACAATGAGAACACGGAAATCAGTGTGTAATTGAATCTAAGGTAAGACTAAAAAAAGACAGTAAATATTTTCGATATTGGAATTTAATTAGCGATATATTCCGTGTTCTTATTGTGAACTTAGTGCACTTAATGTTTTATTTTCACTAGCAAACTTGTAGAGAAAAAAATGAAATTAGTAACCTGGAACTGCCAAGGCGCATTCAGAAAAAAGGCCGCAGCTATCTTGCTACACAAGCCTGATATTTTGGTAGTGCAGGAGTGCGAGCATCCGGATAAATTAATTTTTGGTTCGGAAACTCCTAAGCCGAATGATGTGCTTTGGTTTGGTGATAACAAGCATAAAGGTCTTGGTGTATTTTCTTATGGTGATCACAGATTTCAAATTATTGATAAACACAATCAGGATTTAAAAATAGTGTTGCCGGTTCTTGTTACAGGAGGGAAAGTCAACTTTACACTTTTTGCTATCTGGGCAAATAACCGTGACGATCCGGATGGCCAGTATGTTGAGCAGATCTGGAAAGCGATCCATCACTATGATGAATACTTATCCGGGCTTTCAATTCTGACAGGAGATTTTAATAGTAATACGATCTGGGATAAGCCGAGAAGAATTGGTAATCATACTGCAGTAGTAAAAAAGTTGTTTGAAAAAAACATTCACAGCATTTATCATAAGCATTTCAATCAGGAGCAAGGAAAAGAAAAGCATCCGACTTTTTATTTGTACAGAAATAAAACAAAACCCTATCACATGGATTATTGCTTTTCTTCAGGAGTGCTTTTAGAAAAAGTAAAAAGTATAAAAGTAGGTACCTTTAAAAAGTGGATTGCGTTGAGTGATCATACGCCTTTGATGGTGGAGTTTGAATTGTGAAATCGAGACAAGAGTCTTATTACAAAGTTCCCCGGGATGACACCTTTGTAATATCGATAAGAAAATAAAAGAGCGACCAAGGGGCACGTTTAATTCCGTGCTCTTTGTGTTCCTAGTGATCTTTTAAGTGATGTTTTTAATATCCTTTTACCCTTACCTTAATTTTGACTTATTCTATTGCAACTCAGCAATCACCGTCACCCCGCCCAAAACCTTCTGTTCCATACCGACTTTGATCTTTGTTCCAAGCGGTAAAAAAATATCCACACGCGAACCGAATTTTATAAAACCAAGTTCTTCGCCTTGTTTTACCATCCATCCGGCTTTTGGATAACAAACAATTCTTCTTGCAAGAGCACCTGCAATTTGTCGCAGAAGAATTGGAGTTTTTGCACCATTCTCAATTACTACAGTTGTGCGTTCATTTTCGGTTGATGATTTCGGATTCCATGCAACAAGAAATAATCCCGGATGATATTTTGAAAATGTGATTTGTCCACTGATGGGATATCGATTAACGTGCACATTGATTGGCGACATAAAGATCGAAACCTGAATGCGGCGATCTTTCAGTACTTCCGTCTCCGTTGTTTCTTCGATCACAACTACCTTTCCGTCTGCCGGTGCTACGATATATTTTTCATTCTTAGTAAGAGTTCTGCTGGGATGACGAAAGAACTGCAGAACGATAAGAAAGAGAATTACAGAAATAGAAAGGATAGCTATTTTGATCCAGTTATATTCAGGGCCGATGAAAATATCGGAGGCAATATTTATCGCTGTTAAAACAATCAGTGAAATTGCCAGTGATGCATAACCTTCTTTGTGAATTGTCATTTTGTTAATTTTCTAAGTGGGAATGGGTGCAAAATAAAAAAAAGGAGATAACAATCTCCTTTTTTAATAAATATGTGAAGTCTTCTTAGTAGCTCCCTCTTGATTTCAGCGATTTTGAGACTTTTTCAATTGCAAAGATGTATGCAGCAATTCTTAAAGACACTTTATGCTTATCAGCAACTGCCCAGATGTTTTTAAATGCATTGATCATGTATCTGTCAGCACGTTTGTTGATCTCATCTTCCGGATAATAGTAGCCGAAACGATTTTGAGTCCATTCGAAGTAAGAGACAGTAACACCACCACCATTTGCAAGGATATCAGGAACTACGATTATACCTTTTTTAGTCAGGATCTCATCGGCACCTGCAGTGATAGGACCATTAGCACCTTCTACGATCAATTGAGCTTTGATCTGATCAGCGTTTGCACCGGTGATCTGGTTTTCAAGAGCACAAGGAGCAAGTACATCTACATCAAGAGTCAATAATTCTTCGTTAGTGATTTCTTTGCCATCTGCAAATCCTCTTAACACGCCGTTATTTCCATTTCTGAAAGCAATAGCTTTTTCAATGTTAATTCCTTTTGCATTATAAAATGCACCGGTATGATCAGAGATCGCAACTATGCGAACACCATGTTCATCCATGTGCTTTGCAGTGATCGAACCAACATTACCAAATCCCTGAACAGCACCAATTGCTTTCTTAGGATCCATTTTAATTTTTTTCATCGCTTCCATTGCAGCGACAGTAACACCACGTCCGGTTGCTTCAACACGACCTTCAGATCCACCTAAGTGAAGTGGTTTGCCTGTTACAACACCGGGAGTAAATGCACCTTTTAGTTTTGAATATTCGTCAACGATCCATGCCATTTCGCGTGGACCTGTTGCAACATCCGGTGCAGGAATATCTTTATCGACACCGAATACATCCACCATTGCGGCAGTGTATGCGCGTGTAAGTCTTTCTAATTCGCCTTCTGATAACTTCGAAGGATTCACTGTGATACCACCTTTAGCACCACCATAAGGAATATCAGCAATAGCACACTTCCATGTCATCCATGCAGCGAGTGCTTTTACTTCATCCAGATTTACTTCCATTGAATACCGGATTCCGCCTTTAGAAGGGCCGCGGCTTGTATTATGAACGATTCTGTATCCTTCGAATACTTCAATCTTTCCATTGTCCATTTTGATCGGAAGACTCGCCAGATATTGTCTGTGCGGAGTTTTCAGAATGTTGTAAGTGTCTTCATCCAGATTCATGATCTTCGCTGCAACCTCGAAGCGTCGGATCATCGATTCATAAGGATTCGTTGTGTCTGTTGACATTTGTTCTTTTTCTACCTGAGTAATCATTGTGAGTAATTAGGGGTGCGAAGGTAGAATATTTTTAATAATGATGCGGGTTTTCAGGGGTTTATGTTTGCAAAGGTTTGCACCTCAGTAAGTTATACTTCATGCAAATTAGGGCTAAATCACCTGAAAAAGGGGTTTTTTAGAACTTCCTCTAGATTCACAGAATCGCAGGAAATCCAGGAAGTAATTTACGAGAATCCCGGGTAATGGAAAATTAAATGCTGTGTGTATTTTCCCGCAGATTGCCGCAGAAAAGGACGCAGATAAAATCGCAGATTTGTGTTTTTTAATATTCGTCTGCAATGAATTGATTCAACTTCAAATAAAAAAAACAGATTATAAGCCAAGCTAAATTGCGAATAACTTTAATCAACGAAAGACAGATCTGCGCCTTTATCTGCGCCTTCATCTGCGAAAATCTGCGGGAAATAATTTAGCGTAACTATTTACGAATAAGTGTAATTACTGAAATACAGATCTGCGATTTTATCTGCGCCTTATCTACGAAAATCTGCGGAAAATATTTTAAGCGCAAAAACTTTTGGCGCTAATTATCTTTAGTATAGATTCAAATAAAAAAACACAAACGGTGCAGATATAAACAACGCATCAAATCGATCTAAGAAACCACCATGTCCGGGAAGTAAAGATCCGGAATCTTTGATCACAAGACTTCTCTTGAACATAGATTCAATCAAGTCGCCAAGTACTCCGGCAATGAAAATTATCGATGCAATAACGATCCATTGCGTCAATGTGAAAGCAGTACAATAATGTGCAACAGCGAATGAAATTCCGATAGCGCATACTCCGCTGCCGATAAAACCTTCCCAGGTTTTCTTCGGACTGATGCGTTCGAATAATTTATGTTTGCCCCAGATTCTGCCCGCTGTATATCCACCAATATCATTTGCCCAGAGAATAAAAAGATAGCCAACTAAGTTCAATGGTTTATATTCTTCTCCCGGTCCATAAAATGACAGGAGAAAGAACATGAACATCGGTGCTGATATATAAATGTTGCCAAGAAGGGTGTAAGCAATATTCGTAAACGGCTTTTCAGATTTAGTAAATAGCTCTCTGATAAAAACAAGGTAAGGAAGAATGAAGATCAGCGGCAGCAGATTAATATTCTGCATGAAGGTGCCAAACAACATTGGTAGAAATAAAATAATTCCTGTAGCTAATCCAAGAGCTATATGCGGTTGAATGTTGTCGTTTTTCGAAAGCTTATAGAATTCGAAGAGCGACATGCTGGAAATGAGAGCGATCAAAAGCAATCCTGAAAGCTGACTATAAAGAAGCGCAGAGAGTACGATTGCAACTCCGATGATACCCGTAATAAATCGTTGCGTTAAATTGTTCACAGTTGATTCTGTTCGATTATTATTTTGGCTAAGATAGCATCTTCTTTTTTAGCATATACTTCAATTTCGCCGATCATAGTATAGCTGGAATCTCTTTTGTCGAGTTTTACGGCTTCTATATCCTGGTCTTTCAAAACTTCAAGAACGATCTCGACCTGATGTGGTAACGTAGAAGTGTAAATCAGTTCCCAACCGGTCATAAAGATTATTTAGCATCATCAATAACAAAAACGAAAATATCACGAGGACCATGCGCCGGAGTGACCAATGTCTTTTCAATATCGGCGGTACGGCTTGGTCCGGTCAATGCAGCGATCATTGATGGCAACTCGTTATATTTATTTTTGATCAGAGTAAGCGCGTCTTTTAATTCAGGAACGATCTGCGAAGAGTAGGCCATAATAATATGGATCGTTGGCACTACGAAAAGTTTTCTGCCGCTACCAAGTTTACTTGAAATAATAACTGAGCCTAATCGTGCAACCAAAGCTTCACAGGATGTAATTGCAACCATTCCTTCCGGAAATTTCTGTTGCTCTTTAGTATAAGGAAATTCGATCTGATCCATGAAATCTGTGATCTTCTGTTCCTGACAATAGAATTGCTTCCATTTATTTTCCTGAGCAAGCATGATCACATTCTCTAAAAATTCCATTTCATTCTCACAAAAAACAAACTGACCACCAACTTTGGTAAATACCTCTGCAAATTTTTCCTCTAAACTATCTCCGGCAGTATTATATACATTCTTCTCCCAGTCGATATTAGGAAACCGACCGGTAGTTTTGTGTATCAAAGCCTGACGGATCTTTTTAAGGATCTTTTCACGGGAGGTGGTGTCTTGCATCTTTTTAGTAAGTGGAAAGTAGTGAGTGGTAAGTAGCACAGCTTCCAGATTGCACTCTATTTTCATTTTGTAAAGAATAAGTAGTAAGAAGTAAGTAAACTGTGCTACTCACCACTTACTACTCACCATTTACCCAGTTGGTGGCGTCGTCACAATCGTCGGAATAGTCTCAGAAGAATCACCGGCTGCTGCAGTTGTTCCTGCGAGGTGTGCCATTTCGCTTTTATCTTCCCATTTCCTTTTTCCGAAAATTGCTTCAAGATCTTCTTTGAAGATAACTTCTTTCTCCAGTAAATGTCCCGCAAGCTGATGTAGCTTCTCTACGTTTTCAGAAAGTAATTTCTTCGTCCGCTCATAAGCTCCTTCGATGAGTTTTTTCACTTCGTTATCGATGAGCTCAGCTGTTTTTTCGCTATAAGGTTTTCCGAAAGTATATTCCTGTTGTCCTGATGAATCATAGAAACTTACATTTCCGATCTTATCATTCAAACCATAAATGGTAACCATTGCATAGGCTTGCTTGGTGATTTTTTCAAGATCGCTTAAAGCACCTGTTGAAATTTTTCCGAAGATAATTTCCTCCGCAGCTCTTCCGCCCAATGCAGCACAGATCTCATCCATGATCTTCTCAGTCGTTGTGATCTGTCTTTCTTCAGGAAGATACCATGCAGCACCAAGAGAATTTCCTCTCGGTACGATCGTAACTTTGATAAGTGGATGTGCATATTCCAGTAACCATGAAACTGCAGCGTGACCTGATTCGTGATAAGCGATTACTTTTTTCTCGTGAAGAGAAACGATCTTGTTTTTCTTTTCAAGTCCACCGATAATTCTATCGACAGCATCTAAGAAATCCTGTTTCTCAATCGATGTTTTATTTTTACGAGCAGCGATAAGCGCCGCTTCGTTACATACGTTTGCAATATCAGCTCCTGAAAATCCGGGAGTCTGGCGTGCTAAAAATTCAATGTCAAGAGATGCATTTATCTTCAATGGCTTCAAGTGAACGTTGAAGATCTCTCTACGGCCATTCAGATCCGGTAATTCTACATAGATCTGTCTGTCGAAACGACCCGGACGTAACAATGCACGGTCAAGAATATCTGCGCGGTTAGTTGCAGCAACAATGATGACACCTGAATTACTTCCGAATCCATCCATCTCAGTCAACAACTGATTCAATGTACTTTCTCTTTCATCATTTGATGAGAAAGAAGGTGATTTACCACGGGCACGACCGATTGCATCGATCTCATCAATGAAGATGATACAAGGAGCTTTTTCTTTCGCCTGACGGAAAAGATCACGTACACGTGATGCACCCACACCGACAAACATTTCCACGAAATCAGAACCTGAAAGAGAGAAGAAAGGAACTTGTGCTTCTCCGGCCATTGCTTTTGCCAAAAGAGTTTTACCTGTTCCCGGAGGACCAACAAGTAATGCACCACGCGGAATTTTTCCACCGAGTGTAGTATATTTTTTCGGATTCTTCAGAAAATCTACGATCTCCATTACTTCCAGTTTCGCTTCTTCTAATCCTGCAACATCATTGAAAGTAACTTTTACCTGAAGATCTTTATCAAATAATTGTGCTTTCGATTTTCCGATGTTAAAGATCTGACTGCCGCCACCGCCGCCACCCATTCTGCGCATGAGAAACATCCAGATGAGAATAAGGAATACTCCGGGAATGATCCAGTTCAATAAGAATTCCAGATAACCACCGGTTTCCTGACTGTATTCAATCCCTACTTTTTCATTTTCAGGAAAGTCTTTTTGAATTTCTTCAACTTTCTTTACGAATAGATCAGTCGGACCGGTATTGACTCTGAAATGCGGGCCTTCATTAACGACTTGCGGAAAACTTTTGTAACGAAGTTCTTTGTATTTTTCTTTTGCAAGAAGTGAGTCTTTCTTAATCGTGATGTGTGCAACTTTATCGACGATTTCGATCTTCTTCACATCATGTTGTTCAAGCATATTTTTTTCAAAGTCGTCGATGCTTGTTTGTCTTTCTTCAGTTCCCCAATGCAAAAGCTGGGTAATGATCAGAACTACTATGATGATTCCATAGATCCAATAGAAATTAAAATTAAATCGTGGTCCACCCGGGAATTTTTTCCCCGCGTTACCTTTCGCAGAATTTGGCTTGTTGTCACTATTTCGTTGTTCGCTCATTAGAGTAAAAAGATTGGCATTAAGTAGTCAAGAAGAGTGCCCGTTGCGGGATTCCCGACAAATAGTCATTGTTTAACAGATTAATGTATTAATTGTTGCTTGCGATTTGTTGAATTTCTGCATCAGCCCAAAGTCGTTCGATGCCATAATAGTCGCGTTTTTCTTTTTGGAAAATATGTACAACTACGCTCAGGTAATCGAGAAGGATCCATTCGGAAGTCGACATTCCTTCTTTGTGAAAAGGATCTTCACCAATTTTTTTATTTACGAAATCTTCAACAGATCTTGCAATGGCATCGGTGTGGGTTTTAGAATCTGCATGGCAGACGATAAAGAAATCGGCTACAGAATTTTTCAGGTTTCTTAAATCTAGTGATACAATCTCCTTTGCTTTCTTTTCTTGCATCCCATCGATAATGAGGTCTCGCAGATTTTCGGCTTCATTGATCTTTCGGATTGGTTTTTTTACTACTTTTCGGGTAGGAGACTTCGTCTTTTTAATCATCAAGGGGGAGATAGGTTATTATTGATATTAGTGACGCAAAAATAGGGAAAATATTGCAGTCCTTTAAAGATACATCACTGATATAGTTTACTATTAAATTCATGAATAAAGAGTTAACAACCTTATTCACAGGTCGGAATATTATTGAGATCGAAACTGTGGAATCGACTAATTCTTACCTTTCAGAACTATTGAAAAGCCAATTGGTTCCTGAAGGTAGTGTTGTGCGTGCATTTTCTCAGTTTTCGGGCCGGGGGCAAATGGGAGCACGCTGGAGTAGCGAAGACGGTAAAAATCTGCTGATTAGCTTTGCTTTTTACCCCACTTTTGTTGTTCCAAGAAATCTGTTTTTACTTAATAAAACCTATGCTTTAGGAGTTTACGACTTTATTAAGGCGTTTTTAGGAAGCGATATTAAGATCAAATGGCCGAATGACATTTATTGGAAATCCAAAAAACTTGGCGGCATTCTGGTCGAGAATACCATCACAACCTCTGTAGTGACCAACAGTATCTTCGGTTTGGGTCTCAATGTAAATCAGCTGGAATTTCCGGCGAATTTGCCAAATCCGGTTTCTATGGGACAAATCGTTCCCGGAAATCATAATTTACAGCATATCCTCAATGGTTTGTCCAACAGTATAGAAAATCGGTATCTCCAGTTACGAAGAGGTGAGAAGCAGACTTTGGATGAAGATTATAAAAAAGCGTTATTCCGTTGCGAAGAGTGGGCCTTTTATGAAGACAAAAAAGGAAAATTTCCAGGATGCATTAAAGGAGTCGACAACCAGGGATTATTAAAAGTTGAAGATGAGGAGGGGGAAATTCGGTTGTTTGATTTGAAGGAATTGAAGTATTTGGGGCTTTCTTAGGTGATTAGTATTTGGTAATTGGTAAGTGGTAATTGGTAAGTGGCACCACATGGTTCTTCAAAGTAAATACATGAATTAAAGCATGTAGTGCTACTCACTACTTACCAATTACTACTTACTAAAGTACAGCCAACTTCCCAACTAACAAATTCAAAAAGTTAGTCAAAGGTTTTACGGCCATCATTTTCATCATTGGATTCAAGTCTGCATCGAAAGCAAGTTGAACAGTGCTTTGTCCGGGTGTAGATTCTTTGATGATACAATCCAGTCCGAAATCAAAAGGTGCTTTTCCATTGCGTGCAACCTTAATCAATGAGTAAGGAGTTTTATCGGTGATCTTCATTCCTAAACTTGCCATTCCTGCGATTGTAAAACTGCATTCTTCTTCAGTTGATTGCCAATTGGTAACTTGTTCCGGCATTAGCTTTTCAAAATTATTGAAGTTGCTCAGGAAATTATAGATCTCTTCCGGTGATTTTGTTACCGGGGTTATATCGCTTTCAATTCTAGTCATGATAAATTATTTGATTTAAGAAATAACGCCGGTCCAGTTTTCCGGTTCTGTTTTCCATTTGTTCAATACTTCAAGGTCTTTTTCTTTGATGTAATTTGACTCTACTGCTTGTTCAAGTAAAATTGAATAGTCACAAAGAGAAATAAGCGGACATTGTTCTTTTTCGAAATTACTTTCGGCCAATGAAAATCCATAGGTAAAAATGGAGATCATACCTTTCACCTTGCAACCTGCTTCGCGCAAAGCTTCGACGGCTTTCAAAGAACTTTTGCCTGTTGAGATCAAGTCTTCAATTACTACAACCGTTTGACCTTCTGTAATTTCGCCTTCGATCAGATTTTCGCGACCGTGATCCTTTGCGGAGGCACGAACGTAAACAAAAGGAAGTCCCATGGCTTCAGCCACAAGTGCTCCTTGTGCGATAGCAGCAGTGGCAACTCCGGCAATTACATCCGGTCGGCCGTAAGTTTCTTCTATTGCAGTTACGAGTTCCTGGCGGATGTAAGTACGCACTTTAGGATAAGAAAGTGCAATACGGTTATCACAGTAAATAGGTGATTTCCAGCCTGAAGCCCACGTAAAAGGCTTTTCGGGTTGAAGTTTGATTGCTTTGATCTGAAGTAAAGATTCAGCTATTTTTTTCGAAGTGATAACATTCACAGGCATAGCACAAACGTACGAATTCGCTGTTAAAGGCAAAGGTATTTTCAGGGAAAAAGTTATTCAATGCATTCAATATTCCCGTTTAAATAACGAGATTTGAATGAACTTATGCAGACTTCCCATATTGTATTCATCAACGACAGGCCACTTGTCTTTTCTTATGTTTATAGCAAACAATTGCCGGTAGAGTATACAGGATATGCAATTCTGAATGATGAGAGTTCGACCATTGATAAAGCCATTAAACTTCTTGAGAGCGGAAAAGAAATTGGTGTTGTTTATTTCAGTGAATCTCCTGATGAAAGCTGGAAAAGATTTATTTCAAAATATATTCTGATTGAAGCTGCAGGCGGATTAGTGAAAAATAAAGAAGGAAAATTTCTGTTCATTTTCAGAAATGGTAAATGGGATCTTCCGAAAGGAAAAGCAGAGTATGATGAAACTCCTGAAATGACAGCGCTTCGTGAAGTTGAAGAAGAATGTGGTTTGAAGAATCTTAAAATTGAAAAAGTACTTACCAAAACTTTTCATACTTATAAAGAAAAAGGAAAGTTGATCTTAAAAAAAACGCATTGGTATTTAATGACCATCGATGAATATCAAAAATTAATCCCCCAGACGGAAGAAGGAATTACAGAAGTAAAATGGGTTGCAGAAAATCGGATAGAGCGGGAGGTTTTGGTGAATACGTATGCTTCGATCAAAGGGATATTTTCGTGATGATTCATTAAAGTTTAAAGTTTAAAGTTCAAAGTTCAAAGTTGGCTTCGTAGGCGCCTACAAAGCTAACTTTGAACTTTGAACTTTGAACATTCAACATTGAACTTTGAACAAACAAGTTTTTTCCTAACTTCGTTCACCAACAAAAAACAAAATGAGCAAACGCATTGCAGTTTTTCCAGGGTCATTTGATCCTATCACAAAAGGGCATGAAGAGATCATCAAAAGAGGATTGCCATTATTTGATGAGCTGATCATTGGGATTGGTTATAATACGAACAAGCATTATTTTTTCTCGCAAGACAGACGGGAACATTTTATTTCAAAAACATTTGAAGGTGAATCAAAAATAAAAGTCGTTCGTTACTCCGGGCTTACTGTTGAATTTTGCAAACAGATAGGAGCAAGTTATATTTTAAGAGGATTGCGAACTTCTGCCGATTTTGAATTTGAAAGAGCAATTGCACAGATGAATCATTCAATGGCACCGGAAATAGAAACGATCTTTATTGTTTCTGATCCATCGTTGTCACATATTTCTTCAACGATCGTGCGTGACATTCTTTTATATCAGGGTGATGTTTCGGCGTTTGTGCCGAAGCCGGTGTTGGGGTAGGACGGGATTTTTACCGGGATTAAACTGATTATTGGATTACCGGGATGGTGGTGGTGAGTGCACTTTTGATTATCAACTTTGCTGCTAATCCAAAACAAGTCTGAACCTGGATTTATCTGATTTTTGGATTTCCCGGAAAGAGGTTCATAGCAGGCAAGTGTTTTAGTCCTAAATAAATTATGAACCATTTCCAACAGATCAAGGAAATCCAAAAATCAGATAAATCCAGGTTCAGATACTGTATAATGAAAACGCACAATTCCCATACTTCCTTATATCCTTAGCATCTATGTGACTTTGCAGAATTCTTTTCGCCTGATGTTCTACGATGAGGATTCCATCTTCCGTCAACAGTTCTTTTTGAAAGACAAGATCAGGTATAGTGTCTGTTTCATTTAATTCAAAAGGTGCATCAGCGAAAATGATATCAAATTTTGTATCACAGGATTTAATAAATTTAAATACATCTGATTTTATGACAGATATATTTTTCACGTCAAATTTCACAGCTGTTTCTTTGATGAAAGCACAGCATTTGAAATTCAAATCGACACATGTTACATGTTTTGCGCCACGCGAAATAAATTCCATGCTTACTCCGCCAATTCCTGCGAAAAGATCGAGCACTTTTATTTCTTCAAAATCAATTCTGTTGTTGAGAATATTAAATAGGGCTGACTTTGCATAATCAGTTGTCGGCCGGACCGGTAAATTTGCAGGTGCATTGATCAGTCGTCCGCTGAATTTTCCGCCAATTATTCGCACAATGCTAAATTGAAAAGTGTATGATAAAAATGTGCAGGCAATTCATTGAATTTATTGCTGAAAGCAAGTGTTCTTGTTCGCTCGCCAAATGAAATTTTACGAATATAATTATAGAGCAATTTATACAAAGCGCTTTCTTTTTCAATTTCACCCAGCAAAGTAAATGGTGTTCTCTCAGGATCTATTCCCAATTGTTCGCAGACAAACAATGTATAGTACAAAACATCTTCATTACTGTTTCGGTTGAAACTGTTCATTAGGATCAGCTTTTTGCCTTCAGTAACGATAACGTCTATCTCATTTTGTCTGATATTTAAAAAAAGTTGCTTGCCGGAATTGTTGCGCGAAAGTCTGCTGACAGAATTCAGTAACACTTCTGAATGATGAACGAATTTCGGATCCTGAAACAGATGAGAGAGTTCTTTCTGCAATTCATTCTCAATGCTGTAAATTGTAAACAAATCGTAAATACTTATGTGTGCACGATGAACAGAAACATCTGTTGCCTCCTTGAAGTTGAGTTTAAAATATGCTTGTTCATCACCTGGATGATGGAGTGCTTCAGGTATTAGAGTATATTGTGTTGAAGTGATACAGATCCTTGCTTTAGAAAATTCATATTGTCGGAGGATCTTACTTTTCGATGTTGCAACTTCAAGATGATCTTTCCAGGAAAAATTTTCGCGAAATTCGGGATTTGGAAAAACTTCGAATGCCAGAAACTTGTTTGATTTTTTCTCAAGCAACGACAACTGTATTGAAGATTTTTCTGCTAATACCAGCAAATCACACAGTCCTGAACTCTTGTTTTCAAGAGTTGGGTCGATGATCAGCATTGAAGCATCCGTTTGCGGTAAAAAGACATTTGTACTCACAAGGGCGAAGGTACAAAATCAATTGAAATATTATAATGTGGGATTACTTTCTGATTGTAATAGCAGATGTAGTGATCGAATTACTCTGGTGCCCGGCCCGGTCTTTTAAATAGATGGTGTAGGAGACAGATTGCTGAGTGCTGTTATCTGTAATTCCCTGCCCGCCTAGTTCAATATTCAATGTTCCTTCAATCGGAATCGCAGAATCATCCGGTGCAAGCTGACGGATCCGATATTCATATGTAATTCCAATCCGGTTATCTCTTACAAAACAATTTTTTACACCGGTTGTGTTTTCTCCAAGATCGCCATCACCATCATTATATTTAATTGTAACGGTTACCGAATCTGTATATTCATTTGCAGTAGTTGGTGAAATGCCAACGAATTCAATTGCAGGTGTGGAGTCAAATTCAATTTTCTCTTTCTTACAGGCAGAAGAAAGAAATATCAAAATTGAAAATGTCAAAATTTTATTGAACATAGAAGCTATAGATCGTTTTGTAATAATCCAATGAGGAATTTTTTGGGAACTCAGCATCTGAAGTATGATCACCATCGTTCACATAAAAACGGAAATATACTGTCGTTCCTGATGGCCACGTTCCGGTTGGGACGACAACATACCAAACCTGAAATGCTGCGTAATAGATCAGGGCATTGTATTCAACTGCTCCGGTGAAATCATTTTTATTGGTTGAAAGTTTCACCTTTTTAGAAACATAATTTGCAGGATCAGTGGCATCATCGCCATCAGCAGAGTCTGTTGATGCAAAAGCAAAATTTATTGTCTGGCCTTGTTCAATTATAAAAGCAGTATACCATTCATCATCTACTCGATTCGTGTCGAGTCTTACATTTACTGAATCCAGAGCGATGTATCCTGAAAAATTTGGTTGCAGATTTGGTTTTACCGGAAGCGTTCCATCAACATCAGGGCATCCGGCATTGATCGAGTTTTTAACATGACCGATGTCACCCTGAGAAAGACGCACACCGTTCGAAGGCATGTATTCAGTTGTAGCGGTCGTCAGACGCTCTATGATCCAGGAATCGTCGACATTATGCGGAATTGCTCTTAATGTAAATAGCTTCACAGAGTCAAGTGTGGTCTTGTTTACAGACTGATAAACAAGAGTAGAGTAGGCTGATTCTATTGTTCTGAAATCAGGTTCAAATGTTCCGTCATGACAACCGGGATTTGCACATTTTGGCTGAAAAATATTTTTATACAAACCTTGTATAGAATTCGGATCAGGGTTCGGATCGGGATTTGTGTTCGTAGAATAATCTACTTTATCATATGGGTTTTCAGGAACCTCATCTTTTTTACATGCAAAAAAAATCGATGTCAGAAGTACAGCGAAAGCAATGAAGTAAGAATTATATTTCGATCTTATCATATGAAAGCAGCTTGAAGATCACAGTTAGCCCAATTTCGTAAATAGCCGGATGGAATTGCATCGTCAAAGCCAAGTAAGTTTGCAATAGCAGGAACGATCTCAGTACTCTGACCCATTAGTGTATTGAAGACCTGATTTTGTTTGACAACAGAAGGTGGACCAACTACGAGACAAAAGATCTCTCTTGCCATAGTTAAATTCGGATCTCCGGAAAAATCAGGATCGTTTGGAGCTGTATGATCCAGTGCTGTACGGCCGAAGGCATCTACGGATGTATTACCGTAAAAATTTCTTCCGTGTTCCGGAGCGATGATCAGTACGGTATCGTCTGCCATACCCGGTGTACTTTGAATTGTATTCCATAATTGAGCAACAGCAAAATCAGCTTTTCGTAAATTGTTTGCGTATTGGCTGAACTGGAAATGACAGACATCAACATCCTGCATATTGACAACCATCAATTCCGGTTTAAAGGTTTTGATGATCTCATTTGCAAAAAGAATATTATACATATCGTTATTCATTACACCAGCAGCATTCCAGGAATTCTGAAATTGAAAAGTCTGAGCTTTTGTGTAAAGATCTGTTATGAATTGTTGCAATAAAGCAGCATCAGCAGAATCGTTTATTACTCCCGCACTTCCATCTGAATAAGTATGGTTGAATATACCATTAACAAAATCATGGATATTGGAAATGGCCGCTTCTTCAGTACTGGCAAATGTTCGTGGATTTCCGAGTACATCAAATCCTTGTGGACTAATTAATGAAGTCGGTGAAATAAAGTTGGCACCAAAAGAAGCTCCGTATTCACCTGAAGAAGAATAATTCAATGCCGGATATGGGCCTAATGTATTTGCAACCCACCATGAATTCAATGCAGTTTGTTGCGGACTATTGTGTTTTCTATAGTATTCAAAGATCGTAGGATTACGAGGATGTTCACGGATATTCAGATCTATATCTACATAGTTGCCCGTTACAGCAACAGTATGTCCGTTATAATGACCTGTCGGTCCGTTTTTATATCTGAACTCTTTGAATAATGTTCCGAAGGTTTGTAATGGAGCTGATAACGGCGAAGAGGGTAAAGTTTGCATTGCAGCGGCAATATCCGGAGAGATCGCTCCGCCACCTGAAAAAAGGTTCGGCATAAGATTTCCGTCGTTCATATGAACTGACTCAAGGTTCCTGACTCCACCCGCATAAAGACAAAAGACAACGTGATTAACTTTACGTAATCCTGATGCAGCAAACAATCTTCCACTCGGAAGTATGTAAGGTGCAGCAAATACACCTGCGGAGGCAAGGGCTGTTTGCTTTATGAAGTCTCTTCGTTTCATTTTGTTGTGAGTAGTAATTAGCAATACACTAATATTCATTAACCAGAATCTGAAGATATTTTTTCACAGTGTTTAAATTTCCGAAAAAAAATTTCACTTCATTTCACTTCACTTCATTTCATTTCACTTCATTCCACTTCATTAATAAAACCTGTATTCATCCGAAGTCATCAACGCAAAATAAATTGTCATAGGGGTAACAGAGTTATTTGTACGCACGAGTTCCTGCCATTTGAATTTTTCGAATTCATTTGGCTCACGGTTGAAGAATTTTTTATAGGTGTTAGTAATGAATAATATTGTGTCGCCGTTTACAGTTGGAGTTGATGGTAATTGGATCGTTGTGTCATTGAGGAAATTTGCAATGATTCTTTTTTCAATTACCTTGAGATCTCCGAATGAAGAATACGCAACGCTAAGGTTTACAAGTTTTGTCTGTGGGATGACTGTTCCATAAAGATCAGAATATGCAATAGAGATAAATTCTGTTGTTGATTTCTGATTTGTTTTTTGTCCACCGCCTTGCGTTACATCAATTGGATCAATTCCATATTGATATTTCTTTTCCTCTGTACAGGAAAAGATAACGATTGTGAGCAGAAGGAATAATATTTTTTTCATTGAATACCTATAAACTCATTTGATGTCAGAATGACTTTTTGAACTGCAGTATAATCGTTGGTAGAGAGGAACAACTGAGTGCCTGTTGCCATTTCATATCCGGTCGGATTGCGGAACAAATACTTTTGGTATAATAAAACCACTTGCGCTTCATAGTAATTAGAAGCGTTGGTAAGGATTTCCAGATAATCTTCCTTTGATTCCCCTGCTTGCAGAAACAGAAAAGAGTTGTTGTTCTCAACCATATTAATGCCATTGATCTGTTCCGAAGCGGTTGGATTTCGATTGATCAGGTGCTGAAAACTTGAGATAACAAAATTCGCAGAACCCATATTGATCTGATCGTAAATGTAGTTGTTGCACATTCTTCTATGAAGTTCTCTGATGTCAATTGTTGCATTTGTAAATTCAGCGAATGCATTTTGCATTTGAACGAGTCTGTCGACTTCATATTGAATATAGGGCCATTGAAATATTGCCGTTGTGTCGTTCAGGATATTGGAGAAAATAGCGATCCACATAGTAAATTCTGACGTGTCTGCATTATTTAAAATGTTGAATTTATTTTGTTCGTATAGATTAGGAAGGTAAGCACCTGATGAAAAGATAGAATTTACAAAAGTATTTCGTGATGATTCGTTTACATGATTGCTTATAAGACTTGATTCAGCTAACAAGGCTTCTACGCTATCCGGTTCACGACCCAAAGTTAAAATGTAACTTCTTGTGATATATCTCTGGACAGTTGTTGAATCAATCGTATAATCATTCGGTGGCACGTTGTCGGGAATTGTTTCCAGAACTTCTTTTTTACAAGACTGGAACAAAGCGACTAATACTAATAAAAAAATAATTTTCCGCATCGGTGGGAGAATAAACAAACAGGTTTGCCTAACTTTGAATTAGGCATTTGGATGTTGGGGTGTAGTCTGCAGACTACACCCCAACATCCAACACAAATATAACAGAAATATTTTTGGTTAAATTAAACATTAATAACTTTCAGGATCATATTCACTCCGAATCCAACAAGTACTGTTCCTATAACTCTATTGATCCATAGCATTACATTCGGTTTTAACAGATTTTTAATGCGGTGGGCGACATAGCTTTTCAAGAGGTCAGTTAAAAAGACAGTTGAAAGCAGACTTCCGAAGAACATAAGGTGGTGGGAAGGGGTGTAATCTTCTTTTACTGACATAACACTCACAATTCCCAGCCAGAATAATAACACTGCCGGATTGATTATGTTCAGCAAAAAGCCTTTTAGCATAAATTTCGCATGTACCGTTTTTTTATTGTCGTCAATTTCTTTAACGACAACCTTTCTGAAAAAATTGAACAATCCAAAGCCAATCATTAGAATTCCGCCAATCCAACCCATTGTAATTCTATATTGATCTAAAAGATTCAATTGTGATGCAAAAAAAACACAGACTCCAATCAGGGTAGCATCACTGATGAGGACACCAACTGCAAGGTGAACTCCTGCTTTAAATCCTTCATGTAAACTTGTTTGTAAAAGCGTGAAAAAGACCGGACCAAGCATGACGGCAAGTAGTAGTCCGAAGCTGATGCCGGAAATGAGCGGGTCGAACATTTTATTTCTTTTTTGCTAAAAAAGATTTCCATTCTTCAGCTTGCATCGACTTCATAACTCTCGGAAATTTATTCTGTCCACCCATTTTTCCTTTAGTGGTCATATATTCATAAAAATATTCAACCGGAACTGTTTCGATAATTATATCTTTCAATGCAGAAATTCTCTCAACAGCATAATCATCATTTATTTCCTTTAATTTATTATCAAGGATCTGCTTTGCTTTACCAAGGTCAAGTTCTTTATTTACCCCGAGGAACCATTGATGTGCAAATGAATTTTCAAATGGAACTCCGGTCACCATGTATTCGGGAATTTCTATGTCAAGTTCAGCGGATAAATGTTCAATAGCCTTATTCATATTATCGACAGACAAGTGCTCGCCGACAAGACTAAGAAAATGTTTCGTTCTTCCACTGATTATAATATTGCCTTGTGAAACATCTACAAATCTGACCACATCTCCGATCATGTATCTCCACGCACCGGCACAACTGCTGAGCAACAAAGCGTAATCAACATTGTTTGCAGCATGTTCAATAGTTACTGCTTTTGCCGAAAGTTTTAATTCACCTGAGCTATCAAAGTTTTCATCATTGAATGGAATGAATTCGTAAAAAATTCCATTGTCAGTGATAAGTTTCATATGCCGGACATTCGGTTCGTATTGAAATGCAAAAAATCCTTCTGAGGCCGGATACATCTCTATATAATGCACTTTCTCTGAAAAAAATCTTTCGAATCCTTTTCTATAGGGTTCGAAAGAAACTCCACCATGAGCATACACGCGGAGATTCGGCCAGATATCATGAATTGTCTTGAGATTATAATGTGCTATCACTTTTTCCAGGAGCAATTGCACCCAGGAAGGAACGCCGGTAATGATTCCAATATCCCAGTTGTGTGCTTCTTTTGTGATCTCTTCCAGTTTTACATTCCAGTCTTTCTCTTTAGAGATCTTCTTTCCGGGTTTATAGTATTTCTGAAACCAGATAGGAGTACGTCTTGCAGAAATTCCACTAACATCACCCTCATAGTAACCGCCATGTTTTTTCAGATCAGTACTTCCGCCTAGCCATAAAATTCCTTTTTCGAATGTCGTAGCGGGAAGATCATATTTGCCAAGTGTGATGATCTGTCGGATACTAGCCTTACGGAGTGACTTCACCATTTCTGCAGTTACCGGAATGTGCTTGCTGGCAGCTTCAGAAGTGCCTGAACTTAATGCAAAATATTTAATGTGACCCGGCCAACAAACATCTTTTTCCTCTGCCAGACAGCGGTGCCACCATTGTTCGAAAATGGTATTGTAATTATATACCGGAATATTGTTTTGAAATTCGCTTACAGGATCAGATGAATTAAGAATTCCTTCGAAGTTGAATTTTTTACCAAAGGAAGTGTCGGCGGCTTTACTAAGTAAGCTTTTCAATTCCTTCTTTTGATAATATGCCGGACTACGGAATCGAAGTCGAATCTGACTGCTCAGTTTTAATCCTTGTTTAATAAGTACTCCGAGTAATGGCATTTCAATTCCTGAATAAGCCTGCAAAATAATCAGAAGTTTGAGTTATTGGCTATGAATCAGGCAGTAAGTATTCAGTTGAATTGTTGAAAACTGAAGCAGAAACATTTCAAAGGATGAAAGCTTGTTAATAATTTTTGCACGGCCCTTAAGGGCCGTGCAAAAATTTATCATGCAGGAACTGCCAGTTTATTTTTCAAAGTCACATCAATAGCATCCAGAAACTCTTCTGTATACACATAATGTTTTCCATGATCAACCTTGTTTCCATGAATTGTTACTGCAAGATCTTTGGTCATGATACCCTTTTCAACTGTTTCAATACACGCTTCTTCAAGTGTTTTACAGAAACGGATCAATTCCTGATTGTTGTCAAGTTTACCACGGAATTCCAATCCGCGAGTCCATGCGAAAATCGATGCGATCGGATTAGTTGAAGTCGGTTTACCTGCCTGATGATCTCTGTAGTGACGTGTTACAGTACCATGTGCTGCTTCTGCTTCCATTGTTTTTCCATCAGGAGTTACAAGCACAGAAGTCATTAGTCCTAATGAACCGAATCCTTGCGCTACCGTATCAGATTGTACATCGCCATCGTAATTTTTACATGCCCACACAAAATTTCCATTCCATTTTAAAGCTGATGCAACCATGTCATCGATCAAACGATGTTCGTATGTAATTCCTGCAGCTTCAAATTTAGATTTGTATTCTGCATTATAAATTTCTTCGAAAATATCTTTAAACCTACCGTCGTATTTTTTCAGGATTGTATTTTTTGTTGAAAGATAAAGTGGCCACTTTTTCATCAATGCCTGATTAAAGCAAGAGCTTGCAAAACCACGAATGGATTCATCAGTGTTATACATTGCTAATGCAACACCATCACCTTTGAAATTATAAACTTCAAAAACCTGCGCATCACCGCCACCTTCAGGTGTGAAAGTCATGGTCAATTTTCCTTTTCCTTTGATCACAGTATCAGTAGCACGGTATTGATCACCAAATGCATGACGACCAATACAGATTGGCGCAGTCCAGTTTGGCACAAGACGCGGTACATTACTGATCACGATCGGCTCACGGAAAACAGTGCCATCTAAAATGTTTCTGATCGTTCCGTTTGGCGATTTCCACATTTGTTTCAGGCTGAATTCTTTTACACGTGCTTCGTCAGGTGTGATCGTTGCACATTTAATTCCGACACTATATTTCTTAATTGCTTCAGCTGAATCAATTGTTACCTGATCATTCGTAGCATCACGATGCTCCATTCCAAGGTCAAAGTATTTGATGTCAAGGTCAAGATATGGATGAATGAATTTATCTTTAATGAATTTCCAGATGATGCGAGTCATTTCATCGCCATCGAGTTCGACTACGGGGTTGGTAACTTTAATTTTTGAAGACATTTTTCTTATTGGTTAATTTTATGGTTGATGAATAGCCTTAATTTGTCTTTCGTTTTTCGTTTGTGGTCTTTCGAAAGACGAATTACGATTTTGCAAAATTAACAAGAAATTCCAATTTCCATTAAGATATTAAAATCAGCCATCGTTCACAATTTCGTTAAATTTTATACTTTTGCCATCACTTTACCGTGAACGTTTATAATTCAATTGATAATTTCCCTGGCACTGCCAATGCAGTGGTGACGATTGGCACTTTTGATGGTGTACATATTGGTCATCAGCAGATCATACGCAATTTAAGGAAGCTGGCTGCCGAAACTCACGGTGAGACGGTTCTGTTGACATTTTTTCCGCATCCAAGAATGGTTCTCCAGCCGGATGACAATGATTTGAAGCTCATTACCACAATGGTGGAACGTGAAGAGTTATTGCGTTCATTTGGAATTGACCATCTGATAATTCAGCCTTTCAATAAGGAATTTTCCCGGATCAGTGCCACTGAATTTGTCAGGGATCAGCTCATGCAGAAAATTGGTATGAAGACATTGGTCATTGGCTACGATCATCATTTCGGAAGAAACAGAGAAGGTTCATACAAGGACCTTGAGGAAATGTCTCCGGTTTATGGATTTCGTCTCGAAGAAATCAATGAACAAGTGATAAATCACGTTGCAGTAAGTTCAACGAAAGTGAGAAAAGCGCTTCTGGAAGGCGATATTGTATCGGCAAATCAACTTTTAGGTCATCGATTTTCATTCAGGGGAAAAGTTGTGGAAGGGGATAAGATCGGCCGTACAATTGGATTTCCAACGGCAAATATTGAGATCCCGGAGCCATATAAACTAATTCCTGCAATTGGAATTTATGCTGTTAGGATTCAAGTCGGCAACGTAGTAAGAAACGGAATGCTATACATTGGGCATAGACCTGTGATCGATGGTAAAATTTTACGCATTGAAGTCAACATTTTTGATTTCGATGAAGATATTTACGGGCAGGAGATACAGGTCATTTTTGTATCCAGGATTCGCGGAGATATGTCTTTTAAAGATCTGCAGGGACTGAAAGAAAAGCTAAATGAAGACAAAACTGTTGCAACAAAAATCCTTTCCTAACGTTTCCTTTAAAAAGCCCTGACTTGAAACTTGGATCACTCATATTTTTATTATTTCTTTCTGTCTTTTGCAAAGGCCAGGAAACGGAATTGATCCTGAATGATTCGTCCTATATTTATCGGTCAGTTGAAGAAATCAAAGCTCATCCTGAAAGAGTATTCAGGTTAAATCTGAGTAAACAAAAGTTAGACACATTTCCACCGGAAATTTTTGAATGTACAAACCTTATCGAACTCGACTTAAGTAAAAATAAGATTGAGGAAATTCCACCGCAGATCGGTCGATTGATCAATCTGGAAAAACTGTCAATGGCCAATAACGGACTTGTGCATCTTCCAAAAGAAATTGGAAAACTCACACAGTTAAAATATCTGGGATTGAACAGAAATATTTTAGAAGATCTTCCTGCAGAAATTGGAGATCTGGAAAGTCTTGAAGTTTTTGAAATGTGGGACAACGAACTCAAAGATCTTCCTGACGAAATGGGTAAATTAACAAATCTGAAGATCCTCGAAATCCGCGGTATCCTTTTCACAGAAGAACAACAAGCCCGGATCGATAACATGATTGTCAAGACAGCGAAGATTTTGATGTCGCCGGCGTGTAATTGTAAATAACGAATAACGAATAGTGATAGGTGAAACTTATTGGTAGGTACTTACTTTTTTCTTTTTTCTTTTTTTTTCTTTTAAGTTTTCATTATCACTTTATCACTTAGCTATAATATTAATTAAAAACGAACAACAACCCCCGCCATCCAATTCGCTCCTGCTTGAGGATAGTAGTAATTATAATCCGTGCGTTGGTTCGAACTGTAATCGCTAAAAGTATATCCATTCGAACTGTATTTCTCTCCGAAAATATTGTTGAGCATGAACTTGAATTCGATTCCTTTTAATCCTTTGATTGAAGGAGAAAAACTTCCGCTTAAATTGGAGAGAAAGTATGATTCAAGAATGCTATTTTCATTTGATGTATTGTCCAGGAATTGTTGACCAACATATTTTATATTGGTGCTCAGACGGAGAGTTTTGAACGGATTATATACAACTCAACAGCTGGATATTACTGATGGTGAAAAACTGATTGTTGAATTGTTATATGAATTCATCCTTAGTCCATAGATGTGGTAATCATAAGTGAATTCATTATAGACTTTGATTTTATTTTCACTTAAAGTAAGGTTTGAATCCAACACCAGTTTTTTTGAAATTGAATAGCCGAGTTCAATTTCAACTCCTGCGCGATAGCTGTCTTTCACATTTTCACGGATGTATTCGCCCACATCATTTATATTGCCGGTTAGAATGAGTTGATTCTGATAGTCCATATAATACCCGTTAACAGTTGCAGTTAATTTTGTGCCCGTAAATTTGTAACCTGCTTCATAGTCGATCATACTTTCTGCATCAGGCCTTGTGGATGGAGTAGAGTTAAGATAGTCGTCGCGTACCGGTTCTTTATTTCCTATTCCGGCAAATAAATAAATTTGATTTTTAGAATTAAGCTTGTATGATATTCCGGCTTTCGGATTAAAGAAATTGAGATCAGTATTATTCGAAGCGTCAGGTACTAATTTGCTGAAATTGTAATTTACAATTCGTTCCTGCAGATCTCCGGTAAAAGTTATTTTATCATTTAAAGTATAAGTTGCCTTGAGAAAAATATTCACATCGTTTTTAGTAGTGTTATCTTCATAGTAAGTAAACGGAAATGTTGATGCAGGAAATATACCTGCTGAAATTATTTCGTTGAAATGCCTGCCTTCGTAATTGTAAATTCCGCCACCAAGTTTCAACTCAAGTGCTTTCTGTTCGTAGTCAAATGACCATGTTGCACCATAATAATCAGTAGACAGCCATTTCCTTCGTACAATGTCTGTCTGATCGATCGTTGAGTCCCCGATCAATATACTGCCAAGTCCATAACTACTGAAATCGGCACCTGGTTTGAACTCTTCATAATAGCCGTCCCCTTTAGT